>NZ_DASQNA010000008.1 GCF_035645195.1 Paenibacillus sp.
GGTCGCGGCGGACGGCGGGCACGAACGGGGATGCGGCGGTTGGCTGGGAGTGTGGCGTCGGCGGGGAGAGCACAAAATTTGCGCGGTTCGGGAGGAAGAGCACCAAAAGCGAGCGGTCGCGGCGGACGGCGGGCACGAACGGGGATGCGGCGGTTGGCTGGGAGTGTGGCGGTCGGCGGCGACAGCACGAAATTTGTCCGGTTTGCTGGAAAGAGCACAAAAAACGTGCGGTCGCGGCGGACGGCGGGCATGAACGGGGATGCGGAGGCTGGCTGGGAGGATGGCGGTCGGCGGCGACAGCACAAAATTTGCGCGGTTCGCGGGGAAGAGCACAAAAAGCATGCGGTCGCGGCGGACGGCAGGCACGTACGGGGATGCGGCGGTTGGCTGGGAGGATGGCGGTCGGCGGTGAGAGCACAAAATTTGCGCGGTTCGCGGGAAAGAGCACAAATAGCGTGCGGTTGTACGAGCGAAAGGCGGAGCGCAAGCAACTTCGCGGACCGAAGCGCGTTGAAAGAACGCCCGCCGCTCGACACCGTCCGACCGGAATTGACTTCCCCCGGGGAGAGGCGCTATAATTTATCCATTATCCGCTAATACGCGCAACACGACGATGAAATCGAGTACGCCGCCTCACCGCGGAGCAGAGAATAGGCTTCGGGCGCCTGCATCAACTTGCCGTACGCCCGGCTGCGAGAGCCTTGCCGAACAGGTGGACGGCCGAAGCTAATTTCGGAGTGCGAACGAACTTCGCCGGCTGAGAGCCGTTATCCTCTCGATCGAGGGTTTCCCGACCGACCGCAGTCCATGACGCGCAACGTCCGCCGGGATAAACCAGGGTGGTACCGCGATAACGTTACTTATCGTCCCTGACATTTCAGGGGCGATTTTTATTTTTTTACAATGAACCGGGGGTTGAACCGAACCTATGAAAGCAAGCGAAATTCGCAGCAAATGGCTGCAATTCTTCGAAAGCAAAGGGCACAAAATCGAGCCGAGCGCGCCGCTCGTGCCGCACAACGACCCGACGCTGCTGTGGATCAACGCGGGGATGGCGCCGCTTAAGGCCTATTTCGACGGCCGCGTCGTGCCGGAAAACCCGCGCATCACGAACGCGCAAAAGTGCATCCGCACGAACGACATCGAGAACGTCGGCAAGACGCGCCGCCACCACACGTTCTTCGAAATGCTCGGGAACTTCTCGATCGGCGACTACTTTAAAGAAGAAACGATTACGTGGGCGTGGGAGTTCCTGACGTCGCCGGAGTGGATCGGCTTCGACAAAGACCGCCTGTCCGTCACGATTCATCCGGAGGACGAAGAAGCGTTCCGAATTTGGAACGAAAAAATCGGCATCCCGGCGGAGCGCATCTACAAGCTCGAGGACAACTTCTGGGACATCGGCGAAGGTCCGTGCGGCCCGTGTACGGAAATTTTCTACGACCGCGGCGAAAAATACGGCGACCTGTCCGATCCGGAGTGCACGCCGGGCGGCGAGAACGAGCGCTTCCTCGAAGTGTGGAACCTCGTGTTCTCGCAGTTCAACCATAACAAGGACGGCTCCTACACGCCGCTGCCGAACAAAAACATCGATACGGGCGCGGGTCTCGAGCGGTTCGCCTCTATTCTCCAAGACGTCGATTCGAACTTCGACACGGACTTGTTCCGTCCGATCATCGACGCGACGTGCGAGATCGCCGGCGTGAAGTACGGCGTCGACCACGACACCGACGTCGCGCTGAAGGTGATCGCCGACCACGTCCGCACGGTCGTCTTCTCCGTCGGCGACGGCGTGCTGCCGGGCAACGAAGGCCGCGGCTACGTCATTCGCCGTTTGCTCCGCCGCGCGGTCCGCTACGGCAAAGCGACGCTCGGCGTCGAGAAACCGTTCATGTACCGGCTCACGAAGGTCGTCGGCGACGTCATGGGCGTCTACTACAAGGAAGTCGTCGACCGCCGCGAATTTATCGAGCGCGTGATCCGGATGGAGGAAGAGCGGTTCCACGAAACGCTCACCGAAGGCCTCGCGATTCTGTCGTCGTTCGTCGAGTCGGCGAAGTCCGTCGGCCGCAAAAGCATCGACGGCGCGGAGGCGTTCAAGCTGTACGACACGTACGGCTTCCCGCTCGACCTGACGGAAGACTTCGCCGCGGAGCAAGGGCTCGCCGTCGACCGCGAAGGCTTCGAGCGCGCGATGGAGGAGCAGCGCCAGCGCGCCCGCGCCGCGCGCCAGGACAAAGGCAGCATGAAGGTGCAGGGCGGCGCCCTCGCCGACTTTACGGTTAAAAGCGAGTTTGTTGGATATAATGAACTGGTAACCGCTGCTAAAGTGATCGGCATCGTTCAAGACGACGAGTGGGTCGAAATGGCCGGCGCCGGCGAGAAGGTGCACGTGCTGCTGGACCGCACGCCGTTCTATGCGGAAAGCGGCGGCCAGGTCAGCGATAAGGGCTCGCTCGCAAGCAAGGACGTTCGCGCCTTAGTCGAAGAAGTGTCGAAAGCGCCGCACGGCCAGCACGTTCACCTCGTGACGATCGAGAGCGGCGTGCTGCGCAAAGGCGACGAGCTGACCGCTTCGGTCGCGAGCGCGGAGCGGGAGAGCATCATCAAAAATCATACCGCGACGCATTTGTTGCATAAGGCGCTCAAGGAAGTGCTCGGCGACCACGTCAATCAGGCGGGCTCGCTCGTGGAGCCGGACCGCCTGCGCTTCGACTTCTCGCACATCGCCGCAGTCACGCCCGAAGAGCTCGCGATCATCGAGCGCAAGGTGAACGAGCAGATTTGGAAGGGCACGACGGTCTCCATCGAGCAAAAGCCGATCGACGAAGCGAAAGCGATGGGCGCGATGGCGCTGTTCGGCGAAAAGTACGGCGACATCGTGCGCGTCGTGCAGGTGGGCGAGTACAGCATCGAGCTGTGCGGCGGCTGCCACGTCGGGAACACGTCCCAAATCGGGATGTTCAAAATCGTCAGCGAGAGCGGCATCGGCTCCGGCGTCCGCCGCATCGAGGCGGTGACGGGCCGCGGCGCGTATTTGTACGTTGACGAGCAGCTTCAGCTGCTTCGCGACGGCGCCGCGCTCGTGAAGTCGAGCCCGGCCGAGCTGCCGAAGCGCATCGAGGCGCTGCAAGGCCAGCTGCGCGACGCGCAGCGGGAGATCGACGGGCTCCGCGGCAAAATCGGCGCGCTGGAGGCGGGCAGCCTCGAGCAGTCGGTGCGTCACGTCGGCGACATTCCGCTCATCGCGGCTGCGGTGAACGGCGCCGATATGGATACGCTGCGCGGCATCGCCGACACGATGAAGGCGAAGCTCGGCTCCGTCGTCGTGCTGCTCGGCGCCGCGAACGACGGCAAGGTCAATCTGGTGGCGGCCGTCACCCCCGATTTGGTGAAGCGCGGCATTTCGGCCGGCGCGATTGTGAAGGAAGCGGCCGCGATCTGCGGCGGCGGCGGCGGCGGTCGTCCCGACATGGCGCAGGCCGGGGGCAAGGACGCGTCCAAGCTGCCGGAGGCGCTGCAAGCGGCGGAGCGGCTGCTCGCAAAACAATTGCAATCGTGATCCGCGGGAAAAAGGGTTTTAGAGCCGCGTACAGAATATAATAAATAATTCCAACTGCAAACGGGGGTGCCGGTATGAATTCCATGGACAAAACGATGAAGTACGAACGCCTGCCCGAATCGCAAGAAGCATCGGTGCAGGAAGTGCTGCTCACCGTCTATGACGCGCTGCAGGAAAAGGGGTATAACCCCATCAACCAAATCGTAGGGTATTTATTATCCGGCGACCCTGCGTATATCCCTCGTCACGATAACGCGCGAAGTCTGATTCGGAAACGGGAACGCGACGAGCTGATCGAAGAGCTCGTGCGGTTTTACGTCGGCCAGCACCGCTGACCATGCGGCTCATGGGAATCGACTACGGCGACCGCCAAATCGGCGTCGCCGTCAGCGACGAGTTGTTCTTGACGGCGCAGGGCGTGACGACGCTGCGCAATTCCGGCGACGAGCGGGTGCTGAACGACATCGCCGCGCTCGCGAAGGAATACGGCGTCGCCGAGGTCGTGGTCGGCCTGCCGAAAAACATGAACGGCTCGATCGGTCCGAGAGGCGAAATCGCGCAAGCGTTCGCCGCTTCGCTCGCCGAAACGCTCCATCTGCCCGTAGTGTTATGGGATGAACGGCTGACGACGATGTCCGCCCAGCGAACGTTGATCGAAGCCGACGTCAGCCGGAAAAAGCGCAAGGCGGTCATCGACAAGATGGCGGCCGCGCTCATTTTGCAAAATTACATGGATGCGAAAAAAAGATAAGAGGTGACTGGAATGGCGGATCATAACCACGAGCAAGGCGAAGCGGAAGCTCTTGAACCGGAAATCATTTATATTCCGGACGAGGACGGCAACGAAGAAGAGTTCGAAGTCATTATGAAATTCGAAGTCGACGGTTCCGATCACAAGTATATGATGGTCGTTCCGGTCGAAGGCGGCGAAGAGGACACCGACGAGGTGTATGCGTTCCGTTACGAAGAAGACGGCGACGAGCTGAAGCTGTACACGATCGATGACGAGGAAGAATGGAACATGGTCGAAGAAACGTTCAACACGCTGCTCGAAGAAATGGAAGGCTCTGAGTCGTAGGAGGCTAAGCATGTCGGAAAATACGGTGCCAGGCGTCGTTCGGACGAACCGCTTGCAGGAAGCGTACGGAGAAGACATCGTCCTTTCGGAGGACGGCAAAGAAGGCGACAGCGTATTCCGGATCGTCGTCGAGTTCGATTGGAACGGGCGCTCGTACGCGGTGCTCCGTCCGGCGGACGACAAAGCGGACGACGACGAGCCGTCGGTGTTCCGCGTTACGCCGGCCGGCGACGGGGAATACGAAATCGAAACGATCGAGGACGACGAGGAATGGGAGAACGTATCCGAACTCGCGGACGAGTTGACGGTGTCGTTCCCGCAAGAGTAACAAGGAAGAGGGCGGCGAAGCCGCTCTTTTTCCTGTTTCAGGGGGCATAGAGACGATGTGGAAATGGATTAAGGGGCTGCTGCTGCTCGTCGTCGTCGCCGTCGGCGCGGCGAGCGCCGCAGGTTATTACGCGATGGAGCAGCTGAAACCGCCGGCGGCGTCGGAGGAAATCGTCTTCACGATTCCCGCAGGCACGTCTTCCGCGGAAATCGCGAACATTTTGGAAGAGCACGGACTGATTCGGAGCGCACTGATCTTCTCGATGTATTTAAAATATAAAAACCTAGGCACCGGCTTCCAAGCGGGAACGTATGCGATGGCGCCGGGCACGAGCATTCAAGACATTATCGCCCGGCTGAACGCAGGCGATACCGTAAAAGAAGAGACGATCCGCGTTACGATCCCGGAAGGGTTCACGGCCCGGCAGGTCGTGGGCGCGCTCGTGAAGGCGGGATTTTCGGAGGAAGCGGTGCTCGAGGTCGTGAGCGACCCATACGCGTTCAAGGTCGTCTCGAGCGGCGACGGGGCGATGCGGGCGGCGGCGATTCCGCCTAGCGATCTGTACCGCTTCCCGCTGGAAGGGTACTTGTTCCCGGAGACGTACGAGTTTCCGAAGGATATTACGGCGTTCGAGGCGCTTCGCCGCATGGCCGCGGAGCTGGATCGCAAGCTTGCGACGCTGCCCGAGGGATGGGAAGGGCAGCTCGAGGAGAACGGCGTCACGTTCCACGAAATGATGACGATCGCTTCGCTCGTCGAGCGCGAAGTCGTCGTCGACGCGGAGCGCCCGCTCGTCGCCGGGGTCATTTACAACCGCCTCGCGAAGGACATGCCCCTCCAGATCGACGCGACGGTGCAGTATTTGTTCGACGAGCAGAAGGAGCGGCTGTTCGAGAAAGATTTGCAAATCGAGAGTCCGTACAATACGTATTTGAACGCAGGCCTGCCGCCGGGGCCGATCGCAAGTCCTGGTCTCGCTTCCATTCATGCGGCGTTGTACCCGGAGCCGTCGGAGTACTTGTTTTACGTCACGAAGAAGGACGGCACGGGAGAACATTATTTCGGCAAGACGTACGAAGAACATTTGCGGAATATCAAGAAAAGCAACGGGAACGGGTAGATCTCCGTTCCCAAAGCAGAAGTACCAAAAATTACGTGTAGGTGGAAGGGTTTTCAGAGCGGATGTCGAATATAGTCGAGGAGTAGCTAGTACCACGGCACGAGGGAGCACCTTCGGCGCATTTCGAAAGGATGAAGCTCATGACACGGAGGACTTTTTCCCTACGCGATTTGTTCGCTAAGAAAGCCGCAAACAGCGAAGCGGCAAAACCGACGCAGCCCCGCTTGACGATCCGGGTGAACCCGGCGCGTTCGATCGGGTTGAGGCTGTTTATTTATTTCTTCGCAGTGATTTTTATCTCCGTATCGAGCGTAGGTTTTATGTCCTATGACCGATCTCGCGAACTGATCGAGACGCAAGTCGCGGAATCGAAACGGCTTACGGCGGTTCAAGCGGCGGAGAAGCTGCAGCTGGTGCTCCAGCAATTCGAGGACACGTCGCTGGAAATGATGCTCATTCCGGAAATCGGAGAGCTGACGTTCCAGTACCGGACGAACCCGGACGATATGATGGCGGTTTTGGAATTGCGCCGAGAGATGGAGACTCGGCTCAATACGTATTTGTTTTCCGACCAATCGCTGTTGTCGCTGCATTTGATTTCGCTGGGGGACGACTTGCCGATGATCACGCTCGGGACGAGCACCGCGACGGATGACGTGAAAAATGCGGCTTGGTTCCAAGAGGCGTTGAAAAGCGACGGCAAAGGCATTTGGATCGGTTCGTCCGCGAAAGGACCATCCGGCCTCGCCTCGGCGCCGGCTTTCGGCTACGCCCGCGTCGTGAAAGACCAGGTGACGTTCTCGGCGAATTACGTAATGCTGATGGAGATCCGGGAAGAACGGCTGCAGGTCGTGATGAAGGATGCGCTCGGCGAGAACAGCCGGATGTATTTGGTGGATCCGAACGGCCTAATCGTTTCGTCCCCGGACAAAACGCAAATCGGCGCCCCGTTCGCATTCGGCGGTCTCGATGGGGAGAACGGCGCGATCCGCACGGAAGTCGAAGGGGAAACGATGCTGGTCGCGTACAGCGAGCTGGAAGGCGGCTGGAAATTCGTCGGCGTGCAGCCGTTCGCGCCGCTCGTGGCCGGCACGAAGACGATTTGGAACGTCACGGTTCTGATGCTTCTGGTTGGCACGGTCGCCGCCGTCGTCATCGGCTGGATGGTCGCGCTGCGCATCGGTACGCCGCTTCGCCGGATGGCCGGCTTGATGAAGCAGGCGGAGGAAGGCGACTTGTCGGTACGGTCGCCGTACGTGAAGCGTCTCGACGAAATCGGGACGTTAGCGAACGGCTTCAACGAAATGATCGCCAACATCCGTTCGTTGGTGGAAGAGTCGCACCAGTCGGCTCGATACGTCATGGATACGGCGGGCGAGCTCGGAGAGGCCTCCCGCCGGACGGCGACGTCCGCGAAGGAAATCGCGATCGCGACGGAGCAAATCGCCATCGGCGCGTCCAACGTCGCGGTCGAGGCCGAGAAGGTGACGGACGTCGCGAACGTGATGGGCACGCGCATGGCAAGCACGGTGCAGGCGAACGAGCAGATGGCGGCCGCCGCGGCGGACATTCAGAAGGCGAGCCAGCTCGGCGCGGAAACGATGCACGGGCTGAGCGCGAAGACGGCCGAGACGGAGCAGCTAACGGTGTCTATGGTCCAGAAGGTCGAGGAGCTCCAGAAGAGTACGTCGTCGATACAGGAAATTTTGGTGCTGCTGAACAACATCACGAAGCAGACGAACATTTTGTCGCTGAACGCCTCGATCGAGGCGGCGCGCGCCGGCGAAGCGGGGCGCGGCTTCATGGTCGTCGCCGACGAAATTCGCAAGCTCGCGGATCAGTCGAAGCAGTCGATCGAGACGGTCGGCCGCATTACGAACCGCATCCGGGGCGAAATCGACGAGACGGTCGGCCTCATGGGACGAGCATACCCGCTGTTCCAAGAGCAGATCGCGTCGGTCAAGCATTCCAACGACATTTTCCTTTCGGTGAACGACCGGATGGGCGAATTCGTGCAGCAGCTCGATTCGGTCATGGGCGCCGTCCGGGAGCTGGAGCGGACGCAGCAGACGCTGGCGGACGCGATGGCGAGCGTCAGCGCGGTCGCGCAGCAGTCGTCGGCGACGACGGAGGAGGTCGCGAGCCTCAGCACCGACCAGCTGCAAGTCGGCGATTCGCTCGTCGGGCTCGCCGGCCGTCTCGAAGACGTTTCGGTTCGTCTCCGGGATACGCTCAATAAATTTCGTCTATAATTGAATCGCATACTGTGTCTTATCGCGCCGCCCTGCCTTTCCGCAGGGCGGCGTTTGCGTGTCCGCCGGGAAGCTCATACTGAGGATATCCAAGGATGGTTCGGGATGGAATCAGGGGGGAAGCTAGATGCGTCGACATCGGATATTCCATGTGCTGCTCGCGTTCGCCGCGGCGTTCGCGCTGCTTGCCGGGCGGCTGCTGTGGCTGCAGCGGGGGCCGCTCGGGGCGGGCGCCGCCGCGGAGGCGGCGGCGATGTCGGTCCGTCAGCGCGCGCAGGGCGTGACGCTCGACGCGGGCCGCGGCCATATCGTCGACCGGCGCGGCGTCCCGTTCACGGGCGCCGTCGTCGAAGGGCTGCTGCTGTTCCCGGGCGGCGCGGATCGGACGCCCGCGACCGAGCGCGAGCAGCTGGCGGCGGCGCTCGGCGTGCCCGCGGCGCGCCTGCTCGACGAGTGGCGCCGCGTGCGCGCGCCGTCGTGGTGGACGCCGGACGGCCCGGCGGCGAACCGGCCGGCGCCGCTGACGGCGGCGCAGCGGGAAGCGATCCGGCGCCTGCGGCTCGTCGGGGCGGGGGTCGCCTCGAGCGTGCAGCGGTATCCCGGGCGGCGGCTCGCGGCGCATGCGGTCGGCTTCGTCGCCGAGCAGCCGGACCGGCTCGCGGCGACGTATGGCGACCGGCTGCAGGCGGGGCGGCTGAGCCTCGCCACGCCGATCGGCGCCGCGGGGCTCGAGCTCGCCTTCGATCGGCTGCTGCAGGCGCAGGAGGCGACCCGCATCGTCGCGTACGCGGACGGCGCCGGGCATCCGCTGGACGGGCTCGGCGTCCGCACGACGGGGGAGCGCAGCCCGTATTATCCGCTGCGGCTCGTGACGACGCTGGATGCCGAAGCGCAGCAGGCGGCGGAGGAGGCTGCGGACGCGGCGGGGCTGCGGGAGGGCGCCGTCGTCGTGCTGGACGCGGCGACGGCGGACATCGTGGCGATGGTGAGCCGCCCCGCGTTCCCGGACGCGCTCGGTCCGCGGGCGGGCGACGCCTGGGCGAACCGAGCGATCCGCGCATTCCCGCCCGGCTCCGTCATGAAGTCGTTCGTCGCGGCCGTCGCGCTCGAGGAGGGCGCCGCGCATCCCGGGGAGACGTTCGACTGCGACGGCACGTACGGCAAGTACGGGCTGACGTGCTGGAAGAAGGGCGGGCACGGCCGGCTGACGCTGGAAGAGGCGCTGGCCGAATCGTGCAACGTCGCGTTCGCCGAAATCGGCGAGCGGCTCGACGGCGCCACGCTGGAGCGGTACGCGGAGGCGCTCGGCTTGGTCGGCCCCGTCGGCTGGCAAGGGGCGTCGAGCGTCGACGGCGCTCCGCTGCGGCAGCTGCCGGAGGAACAGCCGGGGCGGCTGTTCGCCGGAGCGCCTCGGGCGGCGGACGGCGGCGTCCTCGCGCAGACGGCGATCGGCCAGCGCGATGCGCGCTGGACGCCGCTGTCGGCGGCGAACTGGATGGTGACGCTGCTGCACGGCGGCGCCGCCGCCTCGCCGCGCGCCGCGTCGGAGCTGCAGTTCGCCGACGGCACCGCCGCGGACCGCTACGCGCTGAAGCGGCTCGCGGATCCGTCGGCGCCGCTGTCCGGCGCCACGGTCCGCGCGCTGCGCGGCATGCTGGAAGGCGTCGTCGCGGACGGCACGGGAGCGGCGCTGCGCAAGTCGGCATGGCCGCTCGCCGGCAAGTCGGGCACCGCGGAGGCGGCCGCCGAGGGCCGCGCCGTCGTGCACCAATGGTTCGTCGGCTACGGCCCCGCGAACGCCCCGCGCTACGCGGTCGCCGTGCTCGCGGCGAACCGTCCCCCCGAATCGCCGAATCAAGCGACGGCGCTGTTCGGCGCGGTCATGGACGCCTTGGCCGCCCTCCCCTAGTCGCGCCGCTCCCCCTCGCGCCGCTCCCCCTCGCGCCGCTCCCCCTCGCGGCTTGGACGGTTGATGCTGAAAACTGTCACCGTCAATGTTATAATAAAGTCTATGTGGTTGAGAGAACCTATCAGATACGCCGCTGTATGGGGGAGTTCGAGCTAGGGGGACGAAACGTGAGCACGCTCATGCTCTATTTGTTTTACTTTTTCACGTTTTACGCGTTTTTGCCGGGATTGATCAGCCGCCTGTTCGGCTACCGCGTGCTGAAACGAGGAATGTCCGAGCGCGATATCAGCCTGACGTTCGACGACGGACCCGACCCGGTGTACACGCCTCGCCTGCTCGATTTGCTGGGGCGGCACGGGATCAAGGCGACGTTCTTCGTCGTCGGCAAACACGCGGAGGCGCATCCGGACATCATTCTGCGCATGCACCAAGAGGGTCACTCGATCGGCATACATAACTACCTGCACCGGAGCAATTGGTTGATGCGGCCGAAGTCGGTCGCGAAGCAAATTCGGATGACGTCGGAGCTGATCGAGCGCATTACCGGTACAAAGCCGCGCTTTTACAGACCGCCGTGGGGCATTATGAATTTGTTCGATTTCGCGAGCCGCCACCAGCTGCAGATCGTCCTCTGGTCGATGATGGCCGGCGACTGGCGCAAGTCGACCGGCGCGGCGAAGATCGAATCGCGCATGCTGAAGCGGCTTTCGGGCGGCACGATTTATCTGCTGCACGACTGCGGGAACACGTTCGGCGCGGATCTCGAAGCGCCGGCGAACACGATCGAAGCGCTGGAGCGGTTCATCCCGGCGGCGCTCGACCGGGGCTACCGGTTCGTCCGCGTGGACGAGTTGGCCGATGCCTACGCGAAAGCGGCGCAGCGCAAAGCGCATCCCGTCCGGAAGGCGCTGGTCGCGGCGTTCTTGTTCTGGGAGCGGTGCTTCCACGCGGCGTTCCGGCTGCAGGCGGCGATTCCGGAAGATCCGAAGAGCTTCCTGTTTTACCGCATCACGTCGTATCACGGCGAGACGATTCCGCTGTCCGAAGGCGAGGCGCTGAGGTCCGGGGACACCGTCGTAGAGCTGCACATGAACAACGAGCTTCTGTACGAATTCGGCCGCAACGCCAGATCGCCGGTGCAGCTCGCGATTCAGCTCATTCGCGCGATGGAGAAAACGATGCCGAAGCTGGCGGCGTCGCTGCTGCTGCGCAAGGATGTTTCGTCTATTAAAGCGGTGCTCGGCACGTCGATGGTCAACCGGGGCGTGGAGCAGTTCGGCTTTACGATCGCCGATTTGCCGCGCGGGTGGTTTGCGTTCGCAACGCGCTTATATTTGAAATTTTTGTTATCCGTCATTCACCCGCAAGGCAAAGACAGGCTCGGCCAGCGCGCAGAGATGCTGGTGCCGAAACGCATCGCCATTTCGATGAAAGAAATGACCAAACGATACGGCGAGACGGTCACGCAGGTCGCCGCAGGCGCGGCGGATCGGGCCGACGGCAGGCTCGCGTAATGGCGCGCGTCGGCGGCCGGAACGAAAAATCGTAAACGGCAAGCGTCCCTTCCGAACTCGGGAGGGGCGCTTTTTCTTTCTTACACCCTGTGTCAGTAAAGGGATCATAGACTCTCGTGTAGAAAGCAACTCGTAGAGCGGAACCGAAACGGCCGGCTTACGTCGAGGAGGGCGAGCATGGGAGCGAAATACGGAACAGGCGTGTTGAAGCAGGAAATCGTAAAAATTTACAACTCGATCAATCAAGAAATTTTCGGCATCGGCATCAAATCACAGCGCATCGAAGTCGTCGGCGATAAGGTGTTTATTTTCGCGACGCATAAGCGAATCCCTGCCTTGAAAATTCTCGACGCGGACCACCGGAGCTTGACGGCGAGCGTCGATATGCTGCTGATGGAGGCGAACAAGCGGATGCTGAAGGAACAGCTCGAACGTCAGCTCGGCCTCGAGGTGCTTTCCGTGTTCAAGGATTACGACCCGAAGACGGAGCATTCGGGCACGATCATCGTGTTTGCGGAGTCGGTTGACGCTTAACTTTGCGGTAGTTAAATGTTAAATAATATAACGCAATTTTCATAATTTTTTGCAAGAGGCTTGACTATTGGAATGATCTGCGTTACATTTACTAACAACAAGGAGATACGACCTTGGATTGCGAGAGGTAACCGGTTTGCGATCGGCTCGAGATACGATCCTTCTGCGGAAAAGATCGAATCTCCGTCGCAGCAAACTCCATTATACATAGCAGGTAATAGAGAACTCCGCGTACGGAGCGCTTTAAAACCGCTAATTGTGACATATCTGGGGCGACAAGGCCCACGTATGCTCATAATTGCGGTTTTTTTGCATTCTTTGTTGCCCAGACCCCGAGAGGTGAATGCGAATGACCGTGGATCGGTCCGAAACGAATGTGGAAAGCGTGCTTCTCGCGCTGAATCACATTTCCAAAGGAAGGATGGTGATGGATTGGAATGAAGTAACTTCCGGCACGAATCCGTACGTGGTCACGAAAACGTCGAACATCCCGGGCAAAAGCGTCATCGAAATTCCGGGACTCGTGTTCGGGGACAAACGGCAGCGCGTCTCCCGCATCGGCGTCGGCATGACGCTGACGGAGTCGATGATCGAGCTCGCCTCCGCGCTTCGGCTCGACGTGCTCGTCGTGCATCACCCGGTGGCCGAAGCCGCCAATTCGGGAGGCGTCCCGTTCGCGGATTACTTGCCGCTGTACGGGCTGTCGCTCATCGAAATGCACGAGGCGTTTCACGGGCTCCACCCGGGCCTTACGTTCCTGCACGGACATCGGAAGCTGAAAACCGACACCGCGTTCGGCGGCGTCCCGGGCAACGTGCTGCACAAAGGGGTGGCGTTCGACGACGTGCGGACGGCGGGCGACGTGCTGGCGCGCATCGCGGCGTGGATGGGGCGCGACGCCGACGCCGGACTGCTCGAGGCGGAGCGGGCGATTCGCGGGGAGGCGACGCTCGAGGAAGCGACGCTCGCCAATCCGGCGATGCTGCTGGCCGGCCGTCCGGACAGCCCGGTACGGCATGTGCTTCATTTTTTCCCGCATACCGGATTTTCGCTCGCGCATCTGGAGCAGGCGCTCGAGCTGTATCCCGAAACGGATACGATTATCGTGAGCATCAGCCGGGTTCGGGAGGAGCACGCTTTCGTCGAGCTGGCGCGGCGCCGGGGGCTCAACTTCATCGTCGGCAATCCGCATTCGGTGGAAATTTGGGAGAACGGCCTGCCGCTCGCTTATGCGCTGGAAATGCTGCTGCCGGACGCGGAGGTGTTCCTGCTGCGAGAGCGAATTACGGCGGTGCCGCTCCGGGACGTGGGGCACGCGAACATGGTTCGATACGGCAAGGCGATGGCGGAGACGCATCTCGTCTCCGGCGTCGGCAGCGCCGTGTACATATAAAAACATATTGGGAGGAAGAGAACGGATGACGATGGGGAAATGGACGCGCATGGCAGGAGTAACGTTGTTGGCGGCGGCTTTGATCTGGGTGGCGGGCTGCGGCGCCGCACAGACCGGCTCGGCGCCGGAGGAGGAGGCTCCGGCCGCGGAAGCGCCGGCTGCCGAAACGACGGCCGAGACGGCCGCGCCGGAGACGGAGCTGGCCGCCGAAGAGACGAAGGAACTGGTAACGGTCAAATTTTCGGAGGTTATCCGCTCGATTTTTTACGCGCCGCATTACGCCGCGATGTCGAAAGGTTTTTTCGAAGAGGAAGGCATCCTCGTCGACATGAACACGGCGCAGGGCTCCGACAAGGGGGCGGCCGCGCTCATCGCCGGCATAGCGGACATTTCGCTCGTCGGTCCGGAAACGGCGATCTATATTTATAACCAAAAGGGCGACAAAACGTTGAAAATTTTCCACCAGTTGACGATAAAGGACGGTTCGTTCCTGCTCTCCCGCGAAAAGCTCGATTCGTTCGAATGGAGCGACCTGGAAGGGAAGTCGGTGCTCGGATGGAGACCGGGCAGCGCGCCGCAAATGGTCATGAACTCCATGCTGCTTCAAGAAGGCGTGAAGGCGGACGTCATCACGAACGTGGCGTCGCCCGCGATGGCCGGCGCGTTCGCGAGCGGTCAAGGCGATTTCATCCAGTTGTTCGAACCGGTCGCCTCGACGCTTGAAAAAGAAGGACAAGCGCATTACGTCGCGTCGATGGGCGAATCGTTCGGCGCGTTCCCGGAAACGTCGTACGTGGCCACATCCGATTACATCGCGGCGAATCCGGACATCGTTCAGGGCTTCGTGAACGCAGTGGCGAAAGGGGCGGCTTGGCTGCAGACGGCGAGCGACGCGGAAATCGCCGAAGCGCTCATGCCGTTCTTCGAAGGAACGCCGGAAGATTTGATTTTGAACTCCGTCAACCGGTACAAGAGCCAAGACACGTGGCCGACGAAGCCGGAGATGACGGCGGAAGCGTTCGAAAAGCTCCAGACGACGCTGATCGAGAACGGCGTGCTGAAGGCCGAAGAAAAAATCGCGAACATGAATGACGTCGTCGACATGAGCTTCGTGAACAACCTCGGGGAGTGATCCGAAGTGGCGCAGATCGAACTGAAGAACGTCAGCCTCAACTATTTCACGGTCAAGCAGGAGACGGAGGCGCTGCGCGACATCGACGTCGCCGTGGACGCCGGAGAATTCATCAGCATCGTAGGGCCGAGCGGCTGCGGGAAGAGCACGCTGCTCTCCCTCGTCTCCGGCATGATCCGGCCGACGAAGGGGAAGGTGCTGATCGACGGCGCGGAAGTGAACGGCGTGTCGCCGAAGGTCGGGTATATGCTGCAGCATGACCATTTGTTCGAATGGCGCGACGTGTTGAGCAATTTGCTCGTCGGCGCGGAGGTGCGGCGGATGGACCTGAAGAAGGCCGAACGGAAGGCGCTCGAGCTGCTCGAGCGGTACGGCCTCGGCGGGTTCGCGAAGCATAACCCGTCGCAGCTGTCCGGCGGCATGCGGCAGCGGGTGGCGCTCATTCGGACGCTGGTGACGGAGCCGGACATCTTGCTGCTCGACGAGCCGTTCTCCGCGCTCGATTACCAGACCCGCCTGACGCTCGCGGACGAAATTTTCACTATCATCAAAGATCAGGGCAAAACGGCGGTGCTCGTGACGCATGACATTTCGGAGGCGATCTGCATGGGCGATCGGGTGATGGTCATGTCGAAGCGGCCGAGCACGATTTCCTCGATTTATTCGATCCGCTTCGACGAGGGCGAAGGGCTGCTGCCGTGGCGGAAGCGGAGCGCGGCGCGGTACCCGCAATATTTCAACGATATTTGGAGGGAGCTGGAAGGCCATGTCGTCTCTGCCGGTTAGAGAGCCGATGACGCCGGAAGCCGCGGCCGTCGCCGCCGCCGCGCGGAAGCCGGCCGCGTCGCCGCAGTACGAAGCGTTCCTGCGGGCGCATCGGCGGAACGTCAGGTCGGTCCGCGTTGCCCGGCTCGGTGTGCTCGCCTTCGTGCTCGCGCTCTGGGAAATCGCGGCGAACGTCCGCTGGGTCGACCCGATGCTGACGAGCCAGCCGTCGCGTCTTGCGAACGCGTTCCGGCAGCTGGCGTTCGAAGGGACGCTGTTTCACCATGCGTGGGTGACGAGCCTCGAGACGGTCATCGGCATCGCGGTGTCGATGACGCTCGGCACGTTGATCGCGGTGCTGTTCTGGTGGTCGACCTACGCGTCGAAGGTGCTCGAGCCGTACGTCGTCGTGTTGAACGCGCTGCCGAAGGTGGCGCTCGGGCCGATCTTTTACATTTGGCTCGGGGAGAAGTATTCGATCTACGGCATGGCGATCGCGATCTCGATCATCGTGACGATCATGATGATCGAGAGCGGGTTCAGGGAAATCAGCCGCACGAAGCTGAAGCTGATGGAGTCGCTCGGCGCCAGCCGGTTCCAAATGCTCCGGATGGTGCTGCTGCCCGCGAGCGTGCCGAACGTCATCGCGACGCTGAAGGTGAACGTGGGCCTCACGCTCGTCGGGGTCGTGATGGGGGAGTTTCTGTCGTCGAAGGCGGGACTCGGGTATTTGATCATTTACGGCGGCCAAGTGTTCCAGATGGACCTCGTCATGGTCAGCATCATGCTGCTTGCGGCGCTGTCGATCGTGCTGTACGGCATCGTGTCCGCCGCGGGGCATTATGCGCTGAAGAAGACGCATTTCGAGGCGTAGCGCGCGGATCATGCGCCGAAGGCGCCCCTCTCCCGCGACCGGCGGGGAGGGGCGCTTGGCGTTAGGTGGGGGCGCCGCGGCGGCGAAATAGTCGGAGTTTCTCCGACGAAATGGCGGCGCGGGCGCTGAATCGTAGGAATAGCCGGAGTTTCTCCGACTATTTCGCTTCGCGAGCGACGCCCGCTTCATTCCGCTCGACTTCGAGCTCTTGCAGCACGGCTTTGCCGAAATGGCCGAGCGTGCCGTCCGCGAACGATTGCAGCACGCCCGCGGCGACGACGGCCTGCGCGGCGGCGGCGAATTCGGCCGGCAGACCCGCCGAACGAAGATCCTCGGCGATGCGCAGGCCGGCCTCCAAGGCGCGCTTCGTCGCGATCGTGTTGCACGCGAGCACCCATCGTTCGTCGCCGGCGATCACCCGGCCGAGCGCGCCGACGAGCGGCTCGAGCAGCGCCCGATGCTCCTCGTCGTCGGTGACGAGCAGCGCCGTTCTGCCGGCTTGCAGCGCCTTCGCGCTGCCGATGAGCTTCAGCGGAATCCAGCGATGGTCCGGGCAAGCGGCGCGCAGCTCGGCCGTGTCGACGAGCGTCGCCGTGTTGACGAGCGCGGCGTCCGGCCGGATATGAGGGGCGAGCCGCTCGCGGTACAAGGGCACGACTTCGCCGGCGGGCACCGCGAGGAACACGAGGTCCGCTTCGGATAACCGCGAGATCGGCACGGCGGCGGCGCCGGGAAGCTCCTTCGCCAGCGCGGCGGCTTTCGTTTCGGAGCGGCTGACGAGCAGCAGGCGTTCGGCGGGCAAGCGCCGAGCGAGCTCGACGCCCAATTGGCCTAAGCCGACGACGGCGACGGTTGGCAGCGTGTCATGCATGGCAAAACCTCCTCCAGGGAGTAAATTCGTATTTTGCATGCAATATACCACAAATCAGCACGAACGGCAGTCGCTTTTTCATAATCCAGGCGAGAGTCGCGCTGCAATAGTTATGGATTCAGGCGAGAGCAGCGGGCGGACGGCATCGCGGTCCTTCCTGACGACACAAATTCGGGCTCATGTCATTGAAAACGCTTTGAAAATGTAAGATTCAAGGAATATAACCGCCCAACTAAATAGAATTTTCAGAAAATAATTGTATACAATACACCAAAACTATATTCAGAGCGTTAATATTATGCTAATATTTTGTCCGAGGGCCAATAAACTGGACAAGTCGAGGGATGCGGATGATTACTATTTCACACGCGATGTATGCCTTGGTAACAGCAGCAGTCATTTTGGTCATGTTGTTTCGTCGAGGTGTCGTAATACCGACGTTGATCGGGACGTTCTTGATCGGATGGATTTACAGAGGGGACGTCATCAGCGGGTTTAAAGCGGTGTACAACGCAAACCTGACGGCCGCGCGGGAATTGTTCACGATTTTCTTGATCATCACCTTCATGGTCGCCCTCTTGGCCTCGCTCCGCGACATCGGCGCGGATAAGCGGATGATTCAACCGATTCAGAAGTTTATCGTCAACGGTCATGTCGCCTTCTTCATCCTGGCGGCCGTCACCTTCGTCATCTCGCTCTTCTTCTGGCCGACGCCGGCCGTTCCGCTGATCGGGGCGCTGCTCATCCCGGCCGCGGTGCGCGCGGGGCTGCCGCCGATGGGCGCGGCGATGGCGATCGCCCTAGCGGGGCAAGGGATGGCGCTCTCCTCCGACTATGTCATGCAGGTCGCCCCGATGCTGAGCGCGACGGGGGCCGGCGCCGACACGGGCGTCGTCGCGGACAAAGCGATGATTTTGTCGCTTATTACCGGAGGCGTGGCGATCGGCGGCGCCTACTTGATGAACCGGAAGGCGATCGCGAGCCCGGCGCTCTCCTCGTCGACGGCCGGAGGGGAAGTCGCCATGTTCCAGACGAAGCCGAGCGCGGATCCCGAATTGGCGGAAGCGGCGGCGACGGTCGAAACGGTCCCCGCGGACGTCCAGCGTTGGTCCAAAATTCTCGCGGCGCTCGTCCCGCTGGCGATGCTCGGCGTCATGGTCGTCATGACGATCTCCAAGTTCACGGACGGCGCCCTCGGCAGCTTCGAAGGCGGCGACGGCGCGGCGTTCATCGGCGGGGTGGCGATCGTGCTGCTCATCCTCGCCTGCACCGTGTTCACGAAAATCAACGCGCTCGATAAAATCAGCGATCATCTGGTGGAAGGCTTCGTCTTCGCATTCCGGGCGATGGGGCCCGTCATCCCGATCGCGGGCTTCTTCTTCCTCGGCAACGCCGACTTCTCCGGCGGCATCCTCGGCGTCGGCGAAGGCGAAACGGCGCCGGCCTTCTTGTTCGATCTCGTCGCGTCGATCCAAAGCCTCATTCCGCAAAGCGCGATGCTGACCGCTTTCGGCATGATGATCATCGGCGTGATCACCGGCCTCGACGGCTCCGGCTTCTCCGGCCTTCCGCTGACAGGCTCGCTGTCGGGCGCGCTGGCGCCGACGGTCGGCATGGATCCGTCGACGCTCGCGGCCATCGGCCAAATGGGCGCCATCTGGGCGGGCGGAGGCACGATCGTCGCCTGGTCGTCGCTCGTCGCCGTCGCCGGCTTCGCCGGGGTGTCCGCGATCGAGCTCGCTCGGAAAAACTTCCTGCCCGTCATCATCGGCCTCGCGGTATCGACCGTCGTCGCGGTCGTCTTCTGGTAATCAGGACGTCGAAGACAGAGTTCGGGAAGGCGAGCCTTCGGCGTCGGGCGCCGCCGCCAGCATCGGCACGATGTCTCCGCTCGCCTTCACGAGGACGCGGCTGAGCACCGCGGCCATTTCGTGTACGAACGTCAGGCTGCCGTGCTCCATCACCTTCGGGTTCAGCGCCCCGTGATTGTTGACGACGCCTTTGAAATGAACGTGCCCGACGGGGGGCAGCTCCTTCTGCAGACCGAGTCCCGGAACGAGCGGCTCCTCGACGAACTGCAGCGTGCCGATTTTGAAAAATTGCCCGATGCAGGCGTCGACGGCGATCGTATACGCGTTCGGGTGCGCTCGCGCGATCGCATCGAGCTGCTTGTGTATGTTTAAGGCGTGAATCGGTTTATCCAACGTGCCGTAAACGCGAATGCGGGGATGGCCCTGGAGCCGTTCCAGCAATCGGCTTCCGACCGACGGGCCGAGGGAGTCCCACGAATGGCGGTTCGTCCCGATGCATAGAATCGCGATTTCGGAAAAATGAGGCCGCTTCGCGTAATGCCTCACAAGTGCTTCGGACAGCAGTTCCACCGATTTTTTATCGAGATAGTGGCTGTGGCACATGGTCGACAACGAAATCACCTGCTCTCTGACGTAAGCTGTAAGCTGTTCTTAAGTAATCATATCCAAACTCCATGTCCAAAAGCAAAGCCGAACTCCAAAAAGTTCTGTGAACATTTTGTTGTATGGTATACAATATACCAAATGACAAAATGAAAGGGGAATGCAGCATGACGACAGCGTATCGGTTGACGGAAATGACGTGGCCCGAGGTGAAGGAAGCGTTACATACGGTTCGAATCGCCATTATCCCTCTAGGCGCCCATGAGCAGCACGGCCCTCACATGAACGAAAGCTGCGATGCGGTGCTCGCGGAGGCGATGGCGGTCCGGCTGGCGGAACGGCTGCACCCGCTCGCGATCGTGACGCCGACGGTCAACATGGGGGTGTCCCCTCACCATCTCCATTTCCCAGGCACGATCTCGCTGCAGCCGTCTACGCTCATCGCCGTGCTTCGGGATATGGCGCATTCGCTTAAAGAACACGGCATCGAGAAGATACTCGTGCTCAATGCCCACGGCGGCAACCAGAACACGCTCGCCGTCGCCGCCGAAACGATCACGCTCGAGCTCGGCGTCCAGATGTTTTACGCCAAAACGACCGCCTCCGCCAAAGACGTCATGGACCGAACGATCGGCTCGAAACTGTACGGACACAGCTGCGAGCGTGAAGTGTCGGAGGCGCTCTATTTGGCGCCGCAGCTCGTCCGGGCGGATTTGCTTGAGAAAGGGGACATTCAAGAAGGGCGCTGGCGGCGGCTCCGCCCCGGCAGCCCGCTGCAAGGCTACTATTATTATGAAGAAATGACGCGCAACGGCTGCATCGGGGACGCGACGAAGGCGAGCCGAGACATCGGCGAACAAATCGTGGAAACGGCGCTCTCGCGCCTTGCGGACGCGGTGAGGGACGTGCTGCAGTCATGAAAACGGCGCTGTTCCTCTCCGCCATCGCCGCGAACTTGCTTTGGGCTCTGTTCCCCGAGCTGCCGCTGCATTGGCTGATATCGGTTTTATGCATTTCGATTCTCGCCGTCGTTTTCGCCTCGGTGAAACCGTTCGTAAGGCTGCTCGGCAGCTTGTTCCTCGCGGTCGGCTTCGGCCTGCTGCTGAAGCACGGCGCGGCGTGGTCCGCCTACGTGCTGTCGTTCGGCGGCATGCTGAACATTTTAAGCTTGTTCGCGCTCGTTCCGGTCGTCGCCGTCCCGATTCAGTTGGGCCGTTACGCGGATCGGGTGCAGTCGATCATCCGCCGCCAAGTGAGGCATTCCGGCGTGCTGTACGCCATCACGTCGTCCATGTCGTATCTATTCAGCTCGTTCATGAGCGTCGCGGCGCTGCCGATGGTGTACCATACGATTCGCTCTTCGGTCGACTTGTATCCGATCGCGGACAAGGAGCGGTTTATCAGCAGGTCGATTACGCACGGCTTCGGCATGCCGCTCGTTTGGACGCCGGTGACGCCGATGGTCGGCATCATCGTCGAAATGACGGGGGTGCGGTGGACGTCCATTTTGCCGATCGTCATCCCGCTCAGCTTCCTCGGCTTGCTGCTCGACTGGCTGACGGCGATGTGGATCGCGAACCGGCGAAGGAAACGGCTCACCGGCTCGGCGCTCGGGGAGCTGGCAGCCGCTCGGGAGCTTCCTGCGGACGCGGCCGTCCGCGGGGCTGCGCCGCCTGAGCGCGCCGAAACGAGCGGGGCGAAGCCGCGTCATCCCGCGCAAATTTTCGTCGTCATCTTGGCGTTCAATTTGTTGATTTCGGCGCTGGAGCGGTTCACCGACTTAAGCTTCTTAGTGCTCGTAACGTTGTCCGTCATCCCGTTCGCGTGGGCGTGGTCTTCGCTGATCGGCATGTCGGGGGCGTTCGTCGTGCAGGCGAAGAAGGCGGTGCCGGAGCAGCTGCGGAAGATGAAAGATCAATTTTTCGTTTTTCTAAGCGCCGGCTACATGATCGCCGCGGTGCAGGCGACGGGGACCGACCTCGCCGTCAGCTCGGCGCTCGGCGCATTCAAGGATGCGGTCGGAGCGGAGCTGTTCCTCGTGCTCGTGCCGCTGCTGCCGTTCGCCATGGCGTTCGTCGGCATCCATCCGGCCGTCGCGTTGGCGCTGGCGGCGGGCGCGCTGAACCCGGCGGCGCTCGGCATTTCCGTCGAGCTGATCGCGGTCGCGATGCTGGCCGGCGCGGCGGGTTCGTTCCTTGTAGGCCCGTACAACGCCACCGTCGGCATTATGTCGAGCCTCGTGGACCGCAGCGCGTACCGGGTGTCGAATTGGAATTTGCCGTTTACGGCGGGCTTTTTGGCGATCTGCATGACGGCGCTCTATTTCTTGCAAAAAGGTGGTTGACAGACGGCGGCGCCTCGATGATAATAGGCACAAGCAAGATATTTGGTATACAATATACCAAATAAAGCGAGCCTGACGCCGACATGTATGCCTTATCCATTCTATATTTTGAGAGGAGCGTTTCTACCATGACCTTGATCGCATCGAAGCCCCGTTTTATGAACAAAGAGGAATTCCGCAGCGCATTGGAGCAAGCCATCGAAGGCAACGCCGTCGCGAAAGCCCCTTTTACGACGATGTGGGCGAACGGCGAACTGAAGAAGGAACACTTCGCCAGATGGGTAGAGCAGCATTACGCGTACGTCGGTCCGTTCGCGGAGTACCTCGCTTACATATACGCGAACTGTCCGCACGAGGACGCTAGAGACTTCCTGCTGCAAAACATGTGGGAAGAAGAGCTCGGCGGCGACCGGCACACGGATTTGTTGATCCGCTTCGGCGAAGCGTGCGGCACGACCCGCGAACGCATCGTCGGCATGAAGGATCTGCTCCCGGAAACGATCGGTTTGCAGTCTTGGTGCTACCGGATGGCGTTTAAAGAAAACTTCCTGTTCGCGACCGCGGCGCTCGTCGTCGGCCTCGAATCCCAGGTGCCGGCGATCTACCGCCGCCAAACGCCGGTGCTTCGCGAGAAATACGGCTTCACCGACGAGGAAGTGGAATTTTTCGATCTTCATATCGTCTCGGACGAAATTCACGGCGAGCGCGGCTATCAGATCGTTCTGGAATACGCGAAGACGGCGGAGGAGCAGCAGCGCTGCATCCAAATCGTCGAAGAAGCGACCAAAATGCGCCGCATGTACATCGCCGCTATTTCCCGGGAATTCGTAGGCAAATAACGAACCGACGATTCCCGAGCCGGCGGCAGCGTCTCTCGGGAATCTTGTTCATTAGCGCCCTACTTCGGTCGAAAAGAGAGGGGAAGCGCCCATGACGGTGGAAACGGCAGTGCGCACTTATATGAACTTAATTAACGGCGAATGGGTGTCCTCGATCAGCTGGCTCACGTTCGACAGCGTCAATCCGGCCGATACGTCGGACGTCGTCGGACGGTTCCAAGCGTCGGTCGCGGAGGATGCGGTCGCCGCGGTCGAAGCGGCAGACGCCGCGTTCGCCGGATGGAAGTCGGTCGCCCCGAGCCGGCGGGCGGAGATTTTGTATAAAGCGGCGGAGCTGCTGGAAGCGAACCTGGAGCGGAACGCCGCGGAGCTGACGCGGGAGGAAGGCAAGACGCTCGCGAGCAGCCGGATGGAAGTGAAGCGTTCGGCCCAAACGCTCCGCTACTATGCTTCCGAAGGGCTTAATGTCGCGGGCGAAACGCTGCCCTCCGACGACCCGACGACGTTCGTGTACACGAAGAAGGAACCGCTCGGCGTCGTAACGGTCATCACGCCGTGGAACTTCCCGATTTCGATCCCGGCGCGCAAAATCGCCCCGGCGCTCGTCACCGGCAACACCGTCGTGTTCAAGCCCGCGTCGGATACGCCGCTCATCGCGTTTCGTCTCGTCGAAGCGCTGCACGAGGCGGGGCTGCCAGCAGGGGTGCTTAATTTCGTCACCGGCTCGGCTTCGAAAACGGCGGCGCCGCTCACGACGCATCCCGCCGTGAAGGCGGTCACCTTCACGGGTTCGACGGGAGCGGGGGAAAGCATACATCGGTCGGTGCGGCTGTCGACGCGGGTGCAGCTCGAGCTCGGCGGCAAAAATCCGCTCGTCGTGCTCGAAGACGCCGATTTGGACCACGCCGCGGAGCTTGCGGTGAAGGGCGGCTTCGAATTGACCGGGCAGGCTTGCACGGGCACGAGCCGCGTGATCGTCATGGACGCCGTCTACGACGCGTTCGTCGGTAAGCTGGCGGCGAAGGCGAAGGCGCTGCGCATCGGCAGCGGGCTCGCCGCCGGCGTCGACGTCGGTCCGCTCGCCAACGCCAGCCAGCTTGACAACGTCCTGAGCTACGTGGCGATCGGCCTCGAGGAAGGCGCCGAGCTCGTCTGCGGCGGCGAGCGGCTGACCGAAGGCGAGTATGCGTCCGGCTACTACGTGACCCCGGCGGTGTTCGCGGGCGTCACGCCGGACATGCGGATCGCGCAGGAGGAAATATTCGGCCCGGTAATCGCGGTGCTCCGCGCCGGCAGTCTGCAGGAGGCGGTGCGGATCGCCAACGGCGTCGAATACGGCTTGTCCGCTTCGATCTGCACGTCGGACGACACGAAGATGCGGTATTTCGTCGACCACAGCGAATCCGGCATGGTCAAGATCAATCGGCCGACGACGGGCAACGCGGTGAACGCGCCGTTCGGCGGCGTCAAAATGTCGAGCACGGCGACGTACCGGGAATCCGGGCGCGGGGCGCTCGAGTTTTACACTCGGGTGAAGACGGTATACCACGGGATTGCGCCGCTGAAGGGTTGAACCTTCGGCGTCGACAGGGTTACGGGAGGAGGCTGCGAATGAAATCGGTACTGAAGCTGGAACTTGAAGAGGCGAAGGTGATGATCGAAGCGGCGAAGCGCGCCGCGGCGGAAGCGAAGGCGCTCGAGACGATCTGCATCGTCGACGACGGCGGATACGTCATCGCGTTGGAGCGGATGAACGGCGCCCGCATCACGGGCCCCGAGATCGCGATCGCCAAGGCGTTCACCGCGAGCGGCCATAAGCGTTCCACGCATTTGTTCAACCAGCCGGGGGGACCTGCGACGACGACCGGGGAAGCGTTCGGCATTCACGTCATGATTCCGGGCAAGTTCGCGATCTTCGTCGGGGGCTTCCCGATCGTCGTCAACGGCGAAGTGATCGGCGGCGTCGGCGTCAGCGGCGGCAACGGCGAGCAGGACACGGCCGTAGGCACGGCCGCGCTGCGAGCGCTGCAGGAGCATCTTGGCCCCGAATACGACGTGATGACGGAGGCGGATATCAAAAAGTGATGCGCCGCCCTGCTGCGGGTTCCTTGTAAGACTTTCTGCGCGACCCGATCGGCGTCGAACCGTGCTGCTGCGCGCCGCGTGAAAGCGTTGCGCACCGAGTGTTGATACCGCCCATGCATTGGATTACACTAAGGGAAACACTCATTCGGGGGTATACCAGATGCCGGATTCGCAGCAAGTCGTATGGAGGGACGAGGAACTTAGTCCGATCCGCGACAAAGTGTACCAATATATCAAACAAGCGATCGTGCAAGGCGTTTACAAGTCGGGAGAGCGCATTATCGAGCGGGAGCTGGCGGATCAGTTGAACGTGAGCCGCACGCCGATCCGGGAAGCGTTGTTTCGGTTGGAGTCGCAGGGCTTCGTGAAAACGATTCCGCGCAAAGGCGTCGTCGTTTCGAAGCTGTCGCCGGAGGAAATCGTCGAAATTTTCACCATCCTCGCCTCTCTCGAAAGCCTCACGATGAAGCTGGCCGCGCAGAAGGCGGAAGCGGCGGAGCGGGAGGAGCTGACTCGGCTCATCGGGGAGCTGGACGCCGTGCTGGCGGCGCCGGAAATCGGCGAAGAGCATCGGATGGTTCACTTCGTCGTGCACGACGTCGTCTGTCGGGCGGCGCGCAGCCCGCGCCTGACCCAAATGCTCGACAGCTTGTCCGACTACATTCGCGCCTTCGCGAATGTCGGGTACGAGCTGCCCGGGCGGCTGCGCAAGGCGATCGAGGAGCATCGCGACCTCGCGAAGGCGGTGCGCGACGGCGAGCCGGATCTCGCGGAGAGCCTTACGAAAATTCATTTGGAAAACGCCAAGAAAGCGTATTTGGAAGCCTTGAGCAAGCAATAACCGAACGCGGGGACCGGAGGTCGTCCGGGTTCGGGCCGGAGACGGAGGTGGTTCGATGCCGCAGATCACGCTGCACCAGAACGGACAAGTGATTCAGCAAGAGGTGAACGCGAACAGCAACCTGGTGGTGCTGGCCGGAATCAAAAAGTTTCCCCACCTCAAGTACGGCTGCGGAATGGGCAAGTGCACCAAATGTACGATCAAAGTGCTGTCCGGCGCTCAAGGCCTGCCGGAGCCGAATTGGAAAGAGCAGAAGATGCTGGGCGAGCGGCTGAACGACGGATTTCGGCTCGCGTGCCAGCTCTACATATCGGAGGATTTGGTGATCACGCAGGATTTTTAATTTCGATACCTGGAGGGGACCGAAATGAGCGAATTCGTTTTATTGTCCACGACCGAACGATACCGGACCGTTACCGACAACCCGTGCCTCGAAAAGGTGGCCGACTACGAATACTACTTTTTCGGGAAGAAGAAAACGACGTTCACGATTTGCCGCATCAAGGATACCGATGGCGCGCGCATTTTGATTCAGGGCGTGAACGAGGTGTTCCCGGACAACAGCATTCCGCTCAAGGTGTTTCCGAAGTTCGAGACAACCGAAGAGATCGAGAAGGAAATTTTCGAACTGGATATCGACGAAGAAAGCAAAGTTGTGAAGGTCGGCTGACGTCGACCGGCACGCCTTGGCTAGGCGCAAGCTGCGGGGAACCGCGGTTTGCGCTTTTTTGTTGGCCGGGACGGGGGCGGTCTGCGGCGACAGCACAACATCGGTGCGGTCGGCGGGGAAGAGCGCAAAAAGCGTGCGGTCGAGGCGGGCAGCGGCGGAAGGACGGGGGATGGCGGTCGGCTGGGACGGGGGCGGTCTGCGGCGACAGCACAACATTTGTACGGTCGGCGGGAAAGAGCGCAAAAAGCGTGCGGTCGAGGCGGGCAGCGGCGCAAGGCGGATGAATGCAAAATGCAAAACACGCACTCGTAAATGCAAAAATCGCGAACCCCGGACGTGGCCGCCGAGATTCGCGATTCGTTCATTGCGCCGCGTTGATGCGCCGCTGCGCGATATTGTTCAAGCGCTCCAAATCTTTCTCGCCCCAAGCGACCGTGACGTCGCCGGTGATGAACGTTTGGCAGGCGAGCCGGAAGCCTTGGTCGATCCGTTCTTGGCCGAGACGGTCGATTTCCTTTTTCATCACCTTGCTCACGTATTCGCGGCCCTCCACGATGCGCACCTTGCACGTTCCGCAGAGCCCGCCTCCGCACTTATAGGGAACGGCCCCCTCGTATCGAATGGACGTTCGGAGCAGGTTGGCGTCCTTGTCGACTTCGATCGCTTTCCCAGAGGTTTCAAATCGCAGCGTTGGCATTCGGCATCCCTCCCTATCGGTTAGCTAGATTATAGCACAGGGACATTGTATATGGTATACCAAATACAATATTTTTGCTATGATGATAGAGAACAGTCTACCGAAACAACTACGGAAAGGCGGGGCCAAACATGCTGCAGGTCGGGATCATCGGCTACGGAACGATCGGCGAGGACGTGGCGGAGGCGATTCGCCAAGGGAAAGCGGGCGCGGCGGTCGTTACGTCCGTTTTAGTAAGAGATCAACGGAAAGCCATTCAGGCGAGCGGAGGAGAAGCGCCGTTCGCGTTCGTCGAGGCGCCGGAGACTTTCTTCGCGAAGAAGCATGACGTGATCGTGGAATGCGCCGGACACGGGGCGGTCCGCGCTTACGGGGAAATGGCGCTGCGGAGCGGAGCCGACTTGATGCTCGTCAGCGTAGGAGCGCTCGCGGACGAAGAGCTGCGAAGCCGAATCACCGTGGCGGCGGTTGAAACCGGCCGGAAAATCGTCGTTCCTTCCGCGGCGATCGGGGGCTTGGACCGCATCGCGGCGGGAAGCGTCGGCGCGATCGACGAGGTGACGCTGACGACGCGCAAGCCGCCGAAGGCGTGGTACGGCACCGCCGTGGAGAAGCAGGTGGACCTTGCGGCGCTCTCCGAACCGTTCCTGGCGTTCGCGGGGCCCGCGCGGGAAGCCGCCGTCAAGTTTCCGGAAAGCGTCAACGTCTCGGCGGCGCTCTCTCTGGCGGGCGTAGGCTTCGACGCGACGAAGGTGAAGGTGTACGCCGATCCAACGGTGACCCGCAATACGCACGAAATTACCGCTTCGGGATTGTTCGGGCGCGTCCGGGTGGAAATCAGCAATACGCCGTCAGAGCGCAATCCGAAAACCGGTTATATCGTAGCCATGAGCGTCGTCAAAAACTTGAAGGATCGAACGAGCCCGTTCGTCGTCGGCACGTAAGGCCGCCGCCCGCCGCCCGCCGCCCGCCGCTATTCGAAGCGGATAAATACTTCTTCGAACCGGTCGTTGATTTTGCGCTTCGTCAGCTTGACCTGCAACACGCCGTCCTTGAACAAGGCGCGGCATGTGGACGGCGAAACGAAGGCCGGCAAATCGACCGTCTGCGCGGCGTCCCCCGGCAAGCCTTCGATGCGAAGCTTCTGCACGCCCGCGAACACGCGAAGGCGGCGGGCTTTAATCCGCTCGGGCACGCGGAAGCGGACGATCAAATGATGATGGGTTTGGAAAAGTTCATACGTCAACGGCCGTCCCGAACGCCGGGGCGGCCGTTTGGCGCCGCGGGCGCCGGCGGCGGTCAGCGCATCCTTCACGACGCCGTCCACGTAATCGGTGATCCAGCGAAAGTCTTCGTTCGCCGCGTCGAATTCGAACGGCGATCCTTCGTTCATCCATTGCCGGAAGGCATCCCAGTACCCTCGATTCCACTGCTCGTCGGCCACGGCCGCCCCTCCTTCGCGAATTCGTTATTCCCAACGTCGTATCAGTATATGGAAAGCTGGGCTCCGCGGTGACCTTCCGGATAAAGGAGGCACACCCGGGCGTTAACCCACATATGATGTGGCATACTTCGGCAGGGAGGGGGCGACCCATGCCATCGATTGTAGGCAACGTAAAAATCAACACCGTCGGGCCTAGTTCGATCGTCAACTTCGGCGACGCGTATCAAATGTCGCCGAAGAGCACGTCGAAAACGTTCGCCGGCGCCGGCTCGTTCGTAACGGGCGACCTTGCGAACACGAGGCAAGCGGTCAGCAGCACGAACACGTTCGATCCGGATGTGGCGGATTCGAACAACGCCACCAGCCAAGGCGGAGTCGTGGCATGAACTGGACGATTCACCAAAGCATCGTCATCCACCAGCTGCGCGTCGACAGCGTCACCAATTCGTCGGTCGTCCAGATCGGCACGTCCGGGCAAATCAGCTCGTTATCGAATTTGTACAACACCGGAGGCTTCACGGGACCGGCGCCCGAGCCCGTCGGCGGATCGCCTGAGCTCGTCGTTCCGCTGCCGGCGCCGACTCCGTAAGCGAACTCGATTAACCTCTTTCACTGGCGCATACATATGTACAGTGAAGGAGGAGTGCGCGTGGACCCTTGGAGCGTAACGGAACAGATTCATCGGCTGTATGCCGAAACGGCACGGCTCGCGGAGAGGCTGCAGCAGGCGGAGGAGAAGCTGGAGCGAATGTCGCGGGAATTGAACGAGCTGAAGCAGCGTCCGACCGGCGTGGAGAAAATCGAATATCGATTCGACCAGTTGAAAATCGATACGTTGCAGGGGACGCTTCATATCGGCATCCGGCCCGAGGACGCTTCGGGGGAGCCGATTTGGACGCTGGGCGGAAGCCCGGCGCCGGCGGCGGGACCGCCAGCCGCGGGATCTCCGGCCATGCCGTCGATGCCGTCTCCTTTTTTAAACATTCAAAGAAGCGTACGTCAGTACATTAACGAAACGGTGCCGCCGACGCTCGCCCGCTTGTGCGAAGAGGTCGATTACGACCTGGAGCCCGAGGAGCTCGACCGCGTGGTCGGCGATTTGCAATCCCAAGTGGATGCGCGCATCGCGCACTATATGAAGATTTCTACACATGACCCGGGCAGCGAGCCGGAACGGTTCGAACGGTCCGTGGCGGAACGCACGATCCGCGACGTCGAAGAAGGCATCCGCCGATTCGTCGCCGGACGCAAGCCGCCGTCCGGGCAAGGAGGATGAGTCCGCATGATTCGAATGACCGTCGTCAACCGGGAGCTGTCCGTCGGCTCCATCCGCGTCGTGGGGGTAGCGAGCGCTTCCGTGCTGCTCGTCGGCGACGCCCGCACGATCCGCAATTCGTCGATATTCGATACACCGCCGGAATCCGTCATCGTCGGCCCGCTGCAGCCGCTGCCGCCGGAATCGCCGCAGGAGGCGGAGGAGCGGTGAATCGAACGCGGCGCTGGTCCGTCGTCGGCGACCTTTACGTGAACACCCTCTCGAACTCGGGTATTTTGTTGATCGGCGACGGCGAGCGGGCGGACAACCGATCGCGGGCGATCGCGGTGAAGCGGGAATACCCCGTGTTTCGAGGGGACGAAGGCAGCTTCGAGCGGTACGCGCTGTTTCGCGCCGCCATCCCTTCGCCGAAGGCGATGGAGGAGCCCGAGGTGCGGATCGTCAACGAAGGCGGGGCGATTCGCGTCGGCCGCGTCGCGGTCATCGCCGCATCGAACACCGCCGTCGTCCAGATCGGTTCGACCGGCTCCGTCTCGAACGAAGCGCGGACGAAACAGTTTCGCCAGCTGCTGCCCGAGACGGCCGCGGCGCAAGGCGGCGTCCCCGGCCGTACGAATAGAACGCCGTCGATCTAGGGAACGATATCCAAAAACGCAAAGTTGGCGGAAGCATGAAAAAAAGGAAAACCGTGCTGCATTCGTTCCTGAAGCAGCTGCGCCGAGGCTTATCCGATCCGGCTTCCGGCACGGACCGTTTCAGCATGGGCGGCCGAAGCGCCCCGCCGGGACCGAAGCCGCAGGAGGCTGACCGCAGCGAACAGGCGGGGGCGGCGCCGGGGGCGTCGCGGCTGACCGGGGATCCGCAGCGGGACGTTCGAGCCATGGAGGCGATGTTTCACGCGCCGCGCAACGGCGATTTCAAAACGAGCGCCCTGCGGCTGAACGCCGGCACCGGACAAAGCTTCGGCATCGTCATTACGTATCTGCAGGGCGCGGCCGACGAAACGAAGATCGACGAGACGGTCGTTCGGCCGCTGAAGGCCGCGGCGGCGGCGAGGGAGAAGTTGACGCCGTCCAATCTGCATCTGTACGCGGCGCAGACGTCGCCGCTGTCGCATGCCGAGACGTACGAACAGGTCGCCGGCGCGATATTGAATGGGAGCGCCGCGATCTTCGCGCCGGGGGAGCGGCGGGCGCTGCTCGTGCCGGCGGCGCGGGTCGAGCACCGTTCCGTCGGCGACGCCAAGACGGAGCTCGTCATCCGCGGCCCGCACGAAGGGTTCATCGAATCGATCGAGACGAACGTCGCGCTGCTGCGCAAGACGATCCGCTCCGAGCATTTGGTCGCCGAATATATCGAGCTGGAACGGATGTACCGGACGAAAGCCGCGATCGTCTACCTCGGTAACGTAGCGAACGAGAAGCTGGTAGGCGAGGTGCGCCGGCGGTTAACCGGCATCGAGATGGAATACCCAGTGAACGCGCTCGTGCTGCAGCAGCTGATCGAGGACAAGCCGAGCTCGCTGCTGCCGACGCTGACCGCGACCGAGCGGCCGGACCGCGCCGCCGGCTCGCTGATCGACGGCGGCGTCGTCGTACTGGCGGGCGGCACGCCGTTCGCCCTGCTGTGTCCGACGACGTTCTGGACGCTGTTCCATACGTCCGAAGAAATTTATACGCGCCCGGCATACGCGAATTTCATTCGCTTCATTCGCTTGTTCGCGGCGTTTTTCGCTTTGTTCGCGCCCGGCGTGTACATTTCTCTAGTCAATTTCCAACCGGAGATGCTGCCGACCGACCTGATGTTCCATATCGCGGGAAACCGCGAGCTGCTGCCGTTTCCGACGCTCGTCGAAATTTTGCTGATGGAGCTCGCCTTCGAGCTGATTCGGGAAGCGGGCATACGCATTCCTTCGGTCATCGGCTCGACGATCGGCATCGTCGGCGCGCTCATTTTGGGACAAGCGGCCGTACAGGCGAACCTCGTGTCGCCGCTGCTCGTCATTTTGGTGTCGATTACCGGGCTCGGCTCGTTCGCCGTGCCGAATCAAGATTTGTCGTACGCGATTCGGCTCGGCCGATTTTCGTTTTTGATCCTCGGGGCGACGCTCGGCTTTTTCGGCATTTCGCTCGGAGTCGTAATTATGCTCGGCCATATGGCGTCCCTGCAATCGTTCGGCGTGCCGTTTTTGGCCCCGCTTTACCCCGAGATGGAAGCGAACCGGGACTATATTTTCCGAAGCTCGCTGTGGAAGCAAACGGCGTACGGACAATTCACAAGGCCGCAGAAGAAGAGGCGGGCGATCGGCGCCATCCGGAAATGGAAGAACGTCTGGGAGGAGCGCTCGCCGTGATCGTAAAGGACGGATATATCGGCTACAAAGAATGGTCGGCGTTCGCGCTCGTCACGACGGGCGCCAAAATGCTGAACCCTTCCCCGGTTATCCTGACCGAGTACGGTCGGGAAGCGGCTTGGCTGCTGTCGCTGACGGCGGGCGCCGTCAACCTCGCGCTGCTCTTCGTCGTCTTCCGGTTCATGCGGCCGTATCCGGGGCTCGGCCTGCTCGACGTCGTCGAGAAACGCTCCGGACGGTTGTTCGCGAGAGGCTTCGCGTTCGCGCTGTGGCTCGGGTTCGGCGCCAACGGCTTCCTCAATCTGCGGCTGCTCGTGGACCAGGCGAAAATCGTAACCTTGCCGCAGACGCCCGTCTCCGTGCTGATGGCGGCGACGCTGGTCGTCTCCTTGTATCTCGCGTACAAAGGGGTCGAGACGCTGGGACGCGTCTGCCGCATTTTGCTGCCGTGGCTGTTCGCCGCCGTATTTTCGGTCGCCGCGCTCGTCGCGAACCGCTACGTCTTTTACAATTTCGCGCCATGGTTCGGACCGGGTCTCGTCAAGATCGGCTGGGAAGGTCTCCGCCACGCGCTGTATTTCGGGGAGTCGTTCGCGCTGCCGGTGCTCGCGCTGTTCGTCCGGAAGACGGAGGATTTTGAAAAGGGGCTGCTGAGCGGCACCGTGTACGCGATCGCGGCGACGACGTTCGTCATTGCGGTCATGCAGCTCGTTCTGGGGAGCCCAGGAGCCGAAAGCGTCGCGTTTCCGTTCTTGGAGCTGTCCCGCATGATTTACATCAATCGGTTCATCCAGCATCTTGAAGGCGTCTACTCGGCGATTTGGCTGCTGATCGCGTTCACGCAAATTGCTCTAGAATTGTACCTTGCGAATTTTCTCTTCGCCCAGCTGTTCGGCGTGAAGCGGTTCCGGCCGATGCTGCTGCCGACGGCGTCGCTGTTTTTCATGCTGGCGCTGCTGCCGCAGTATTTTTACGAAACGATTTTGTGGAAGGACCGGTACCTGATTCAACTGGGAGGCTTGGTGATATATGGCACGTTCTTCTGCGCGTGGATCGCGTCCTGGTTCCGCGGCGTTCCGGAGGAGCGGGAAGGCGCTGGCGGCGGCGCTGACGCTCCTGCTTAGCGCCGCGGCGTTGAGCGGCTGCTGGGACAGCCGGGAGCTCGAGGAGTACGCGTTCGTGACCGTCGTCGGCATCGACGAAGGGGAGGACGAAGGAACGATACGCGTCACGTACCAAATTTCGAAGCCGAGAAACTTTTCGAGCAGAGAAGCCGCCACTAGCGCGGAGGACGCGTCGGAAATCATTTCGCTGGAGGCGCCTTCGCTGTTTACTTCCCGCAATTTGATCAACGTCGGGACGAGCCGGGCGCTGACGCTCGTGCAGGCGAAGGTGCTCGTCGTGTCCGAAGCGTTCGCGAGGAACGGGGACGTGCTCATGAGGCTGGACTCGCTCGTCCGGGAGCGCGATTTTCGCCGGGATATCGTCCTCGTTACGGTGAAAGGCAAAGCGGAGGAGTTTATGAGAGCGAACAAGCCGCAGCTCGAGAAGGCGCCGTACCGGTTTTACGAGCTGATTTCCCAAACGGCGGCCGCGTCGGGGCTCGTGCCGGATACGCAGCTGCACGACTTTATCGTCGATACCGAAAGCTCGAACCGGACTGCGGTGACGATGCTGGCGGCGGTGCAGGAAGAGGATATCGACGGGGAGGGGCAGCCGTTCGACCTGACCGATTTGACGGCCGGGGAGCTGCGCATTGACGCGGCCAACCGGGTGCAGTTTCTCGGCTCGGCCGTCTACCGCGGCCAGAAGCTCGTCGGCACGCTGACGGGGCGGGAGACGCGCATGATGCAGCTGCTCCAAGGGAGAGTCGAGCAATTCAACTTGTTCGTCGCCGATCCCGACGAGGAGGGGCGCGTCGTGTCGATGCAGGCGCGGCAGCAGGAGCGGCCCGACGTGACCGTGAATCCGTTCGCCGACCCGATTCGCATCAAGGTGCGCCTGCGCCTCGATGTCGATCTGGCGGGGCAGCAGAACAACCGCGAATCCGTCACGTCGGAGGATCGCATCCGGAAGTTGGAACGCACCGTCAGCCGGCGGCTTCAGGAAACGATCGAGCGGGTCGTCGACAAATCGCAGCGGGAGCTTAAGGGCGATATCTTCCGGTTTTATCGGGTCGGTCGACTCCGCTGCATGACGGACGGCTGCTGGAACGGTGTTCGCTGGGAGGAGCGGTATCCGCGGGCGAAGGTCGCCGTCGAAGTGGTGACGCACATTCGGCGGACGGGCAAGCAGCTGGACACCGTCAAGGGGGACGGCGCATGAACTCGCTGCTGCAAATCGTCGGGCTTGGCGCGCTGCTCGGCCTCATCGTCGCCCATACGCTCGGCTTCGGCCTCTCGATGCGTATGGAAGGACGGCCGGGTCTGCTCGGCGCCTGCGTACTCGCGCTGCTGAACGCGGCGGCTTTCGTGTTTTTGATAATCTCAAGGTAATCTGCGAACGGAGAAGGAAATTGCTGCAAATAAAGCGAATACATTTTTGAGACCCTCTATTCTCCGTTAGGGTGGTGCACCGTGGTACGAGAACTAGTAATCAACGCGTCATTGCTGCTGTCCGCATTGTACGTCGGCACATTGTTGTTTCGGAAGCCGCCGCAGGAAAACTCTCCTTGGTATTCGCATGCATTATACGGACTTCAGTTCGGAGCGGCCGCCGTGTTCTTGTTCGCGTTCCACGGGAACGAAGAGCACGGCCGGCTTCTTTGTTTCCATTTGACGCCGATCGCGCTCGGGGCGCTGCACGGCACGGCCCGCTCGACGGGCTGGGCGGCGGCGATCGCGGCGCTGTTCATGGCCGCGTCCGGGGGCGGGTTCGCCGAAGCGGCGGAGACGATATTGGTCGGCGCCGCTTCCGCCGCCGTCGTCTATCGGATGCGCCGCCGCGCCGCCTGGGCGGCCGTGACGGCGCTGTCGACGGCGGCCCCGTTCGCGACCGCGTGGCTGGCGGACGGCGGCTACGGCGCCGGTTGGGGCACGGCGCTGCTGTTCGCCGCTTGCCACGTCGGCGCGATGTGGGGGGCCGATTCGTTCCTGCGGTGGGATCGGACCCGCTCGGCGCTTATGACGGAATATACATACTTAACGCAGCACGACCTGCTGACCGGCCTGCTCAATTTCCAAACGTTCCAAGCGCGGCTGCAGTCGCTTCTGATGGAGGGGCGGCGCGTTTGCTTCATCTTGATCGACTGCGACGACGTGAAATCGCTGAACACCGAACAAGGCTTTCATACCGTCGACGGGACGCTGCAGCGGGTGGCGAATTTGCTGCGGACGTTTTTCTCCGACGCCCTGCTGCTCGGCCGCTTCGGCTCCGACGAATTCGCCGTCGTCATTCCGGCCCCGGCCGACGTCGCCGGAAGACTCGCCGATTCGCTCGAGACGCATATTCCGGAGCTCGCGGACATCCGGCTCGCCTACGGGTACGCCGTCTATCCGGACGAGGAGCAGGACCCGAGCACGTTCATCACGCTCGTCCAAAAGCGGATGCTGGAAGCGAAGCGGCTGTTGTGGCTCGAACGCGAAGCGCACTGGCTGCACAACGAGCGGCTGAGCGCGGTCGGCGAACTGGCCGCGGGCATGGCGCACGAAATCCGCAATCCGCTGACGACCGTGAAAGGGTTTCTGCAAGTGTCGAAGCAGAACGGATACAACGTCGCCGAATATTACGACATCATCATGCACGAAATCAAACGGATGAGCGATCTGACGGCCGAGTTTTTGCAATTTTCGAAGCCGACGGCGCTGAAGCCGATGAAGCTGTCGATTCAAGACTGCGTGCTCGCGGCCGTTCAGTTGACGGAGTCGGAAATTACGAAGTACGGGCACCAGCTGCATATCGAGGCCGAGGAGCAGCCGCTGTACGCGTTCGTCGAGAAGGACAAAATCGTGCAGGTGCTCGTCAACCTGATCCGCAACGCGATCGACGCGATGGCGGAATCGAGCGGCACGCTGTCCATCAGCGTCTATCCGAGAGGGGAATACGGACTCGTGGACGTGACGGACACCGGCATCGGCATTTCGGACGATAATTTGGTTCGCCTGTTCCAGCCGTTCTTCTCCACGAAGTCGAAGGGAACGGGACTCGGGCTTTCCATCAGCCAGAAAATCATCAACGAGCACGGCGGGTACATCTCCGTAAGGAGCAAAGTGGGCTTCGGCACGACGTTCACGATTCGGCTGCCGCTTTCGGACCGCCTGCCCGTGTAGGAAGGGAGCCGCTTCATGCTGAGAACGATCGCCGTGACGACGTCCGGCGAATTGCTGCGCGACGCGCCGATCGACCGGCTGGACGAAGCCGACGTGTCGTGGTACTGGGTCGATTTCGACCGCCCGACGGCGGAGGAAATCGCGCTGCTCGAGACGCGCTTCCGGTTTCATCCGCTCGCCATCGAGGATTGCTTGCAGCTGCTGCAGCGCCCGAAGCTGGACCATTACGACGACGTACACTTTTTCGTGCTGCATACGCTGCATCCGGAGACGCTGGAAACGAAAGAGCTCGATTTGTTCGTATCGGAGCGGTATTTGGTCACGTTTCATCTAGAGCCTTGCCCAGAGCTGGAAGACGCCTTCGCTAAGTGGCTCGGCCACGCGGAGTCGTCGCGGAAAGGGCCGCTGTACGCGTTGCATACGGTCGTCGACAAAGTCGTCGACTATTATTTTCCGGCCGTGTACCGCATCGAGGACGCCTTGTTCGATCTGGATCAGCGCCGCACCTCCGACGTCACCGACCGCAAGATGGACGAGCTGTTCGACCTTCGGTCCGACCTGCTGCAGCTGCGCCGCACCGTGTTCCCGATGCGGGAGCTGCTGTACCGGGTAGTGAATACGGAACGCATCCAAGGCATGGCGGAGTACCGCGCGTATTTCGCGGACGTGCACGACCATCTGCTGAAATTGTCGGAAATGATCGAATCGAACCGGGACATGACGGCCGATATTCGCGACAGCTACGTATCGATGCAGGCGAACCGCATGAACCGAATCATGAAGACGCTGACCGTCATCACGACGATTTTCATGCCGCTGACGTTTCTAGCGGGAATCTATGGCATGAACTTCAAATACATGCCCGAGCTGGAAGCGAAGGGCGGCTACTTCGCGGTGCTCGCCGTCATGACGCTGACGGGCGGATCGATGTTTTGGTGGTTCAAGCGCAAAGGCTGGTTCGATTGACGGTTCGTAATCCGCTCCGCTGTACGTATCTCGGCGACGAAAAGAAAGCCCGATAGTTCATGTTCGGGCGATATTGGCTATGTACGAGTCGATCGCGCGCGGGTACAGTAAAAACGTGATCAAACCAAAGATGCAGGGGTGAACGGCGAATGACGAAATTGTCAATCGGATTGCAAATGTATACGCTGCGGAACGAGACGTCGCAGGACTTCCTCGGAACGCTTCGCCAAGTGGCGGAAATCGGGTACGAGGGCGTCGAATTCGCGGGCTACGGCGGGATGGACGCGCAGTCGCTGCGCGCGGAGCTCGATCGGCTGGGTCTGAAGTCGCTGGGCAGCCACGTGTCGATCGCCCGCATGCTCGAAGCGGGAGACGAGGAAATCGAGTTCAACCTGACGCTCGGCAGCAAATACCTCATCGTGCCATGGCTGCCGGAGGAAAAGTACGCCACCGAAGAAGCGCTGGCCGCAACGACCGCGGAGCTGGAAGCGATATCCCGCCGATGCGCGGAACGAGGGCTTGTCTTCGGCTACCATAACCATTCTTTCGAGCTCGAGCGGAGCGCCTTCGGCAAGCGTCTGCTGGACGCGATCTTCGACGCCGCGCCGACCGCGCAGGTCGAGCTGGACGCCTGCTGGGTCCACAACGCGGGCATCGACCCGACGGAATATATTCGCAAATACAGCGGCCGCATTCCGCTCGTCCATTTCAAGGACATGGCGCGCGGCGAGGACGGCAAGGCGATCACCGTGGAGCTGGGCAATGGCGAGGTCGATTTGGGGGCCATCGCGAACGCGGCGCGGGAAGCGGGCAGCGAATGGCTGATCGTCGAGCAGGACGTCTGCCAACGACCGCCGCTCGAGAGCGTCGCGACCAGCATGGACTGGCTGAAGCGGAACGGCTTGAAATAGGTCGGAAGGCCGGAACGTTCGACAATAGAAAAGAGGAGATCGCGCGAAACGTGGCGAAGCAGCTCTAAGGCTGCTTCTTTTTGTTTTATTAGGGGGTTTGCGAATTGCAAATCCTGCGCCGGCTTATCGCGTTAAACGAATCTATGAAATTAAATTTTTTTGACATTTTTGAGATAAACTAGTAGACAGGCCAATATATCTATGATATATTGAAATCACTAACCAGCCAACGATGAGCGGAGAGACGCCATGGTATACGACGGAATCGTGATCGGATTGATCGTGGGACTGATCCGAGGAGGCTTTTTCGGAGCGCTGCGGAAACTGTCCCAGCTGAAACTTGTTGCAGGATGGATTTTCCCGCTGCTGCTAGTGTTCCAGATCGTGCTGTTCTACTTTCAAGAGAGATACGCAGCGCTGCAGCAATATACCGGCATCTCAATCATGCTTATCTATGTTATCGGTTTGTTGTTCATAGGTTTAAACCATAAATATCCAGGTTTTAAGACGATTTTCGTAGGCGTGTTTCTCAATTTCTTGGTCATGGCCGTCAACGGCGGCATTATGCCGGTCTCGTTAGAGGCATCGGCCATGCTCGGCCAGTATTACGTCGACGCGCTCCAGAGCAGCGAAGTGATGTACAAGCATGCGGCGCTGACGGAGTCGACGAGATTGCCGTTTTTGGGAGACATCATCCCGATCGTTTCGCCGTATCCGAGAGAGATGGTCGTCAGCATCGGCGACATCGTCATGAGCGTCGGGGCCGTCGTTTTCTTGTACAAGCTCATGTCGGAGCCGGGCGTCGAGACGGGCGGCAGAGTAACTGCGTAACTCCATAATTTTACATAAATTAACAAAGATAGGAGGAATGTATGATGAAAAAAGCAGAAGGCATCCAATTCGGCAAGCTGTTGGTGAACTTGGCTATCGTCTCTTCCGTCATCGTAGCTTTAACGTCCGCTTGGAAGTGGGGCTAAACCGAACGGCAATCGTTCGATCTTGATTTATATGAATAGGAGGAATTTCGAATGAAAAAGTTCGAGGGTATCCAATTCGGCAAATTGATCGTGAACGCAGTCATCGTCTCTTCCGTTATCGTCGCCTTGACGTCCGCTTGGAAGTGGGGCTAAATCGAACGTCCAACAATATCCGTAAGAGAAAGGAGCGATTCCGAATGAAAAAATTCGAAGGCATCCAATTCGGCAAACTGATCGTGAACGCAGTCATCGTCTCTTCCGTTATCGTCGCCCTGACGTCCGCTTGGAAGTGGGGCTAAACCGAACGCAGCCTGACGCGTGAGACAGGTCGGAACCCAAGAGGGGTCCGGCCTTTTTGTCGTTCCCTATCTATAGTTTTTATGTCGATTTGTGTATAATGTGGGAAATGCGCGATTCGAGCGGGGGGATAAAGTTGAAAACGGCGGCGCATTCCATTGCTCTGTTGAAAGAACCGAAAAATTTGTATCTTGGAACGCTTTATGCCGCAGGCTTTCTTCTATGGTTGTTTCATATGGAATTTCCGGCACGCACGTTGAACCAGTGGGTGACGTTGTACGCGCTGACCGGATCGGTCCTCGCTCTCAATTTTTTCGTATTCCGCCTGCCTCCGAACGGGACGAGGCAATCGATGGACTCCGCGGTCATTTTGGCCGCCTTATTCGTCTACGGGCTCCAAATGGCGCTGTACGTCGTCATCATCAGCCATTTGATCCTCATGTTCGCCAAACGAAAGACGGCTTTGTGGAAGCATGCCGCCAACCTATGGATGTACGTCATCATTACGATCATCGCCTCGTACGTATTCGATTGGGTCGGAGGCGAAACCGGATTTCTCGAAATCGAGCAGCTGCATACATACTTTATCTGCATGATCGCGTATTTCGGCGCGAACACCGTCATCATCGGCGGATACCATGTGCTGTTCGTCGCCCAATCGTTTTTCTCGGTCGTCAACGACATTTTCAAAGAGTCCTTCTTAGCTTACGTGAGTACGCTGCTCCTGTCGTTGGTGCTCACGGTGCTGATGCAGTCGACCCACATGTTCGGGTTGTTCTTGTTCATGATCATCGCGATGCTCATCTCCAACTCGTTCATCTTGTTGTTCGATTTGTACTCCTCTATTTCGGAGCGGGCGATACGGGATCAGCGGACGGGGTTATACAATCACGGTTATTTCGAAGAGGCGCTTGAAGAGGCGCTGCGCGGCGGCCGCGCGGACGGGGGGCGTTTTGCGCTGGCGCTGCTCGACATCGACGATTTCAAACGGTATAACGACGCCTACGGCCATTTGAAAGGAGATCAGCTGCTCGAATTTTTCGGGAAGCAGCTGCAGACGCTTCTCGATGAGCATCTCGTCGCTCGGTACGGCGGGGAAGAGTTCGCGGTCATTATGCGCGGGCTCTCCGTCCACGAAGCGCACGAAGTGATGAACAAAGTGCGAAAGACGATCAACGATACGTATTTCGAGGGCGTCGAGCTGTTCCCGCACGGCTGCTTGTCGTTCTCGGCGGGCGTCGTCGAATATACGAAGGACGTGTACGACAGGCATCAGCTCGTCGACCGGGCCGACCAAGCGATGTATTACGCCAAAGCGCAAGGGAAAAACACGGTGCACGTATTCCGGGAAGATTCGGCGCTGCAGCGGACGATCGACATCGAGCAGGATTTGCGCGAAATCGAGCAGCAGGTGAACATTTTCTTGTCGAAAGACATCTACACGTTCCAGCACAGCAAACGGGTGTTCCGCTACGCGATGGAGCTGAGCGACGCGCTGCAGCTGTCCGAAACGGAGCGGCGCACGTTCGTTCTCGGAGCGCTCATCCACGACATCGGCAAGCTCGAAATTCCGCGCGACGTCTTGAATAAAAAAGGCAAGCTGACCGATGAAGAGTGGGAAATGGTGAAAAAGCACGTCATTTGGGGCAAAGAGATCGCGGCGACGAACGAGCGGTTCCGACCGCTGCTGCCGTTGATCGAGCTTCACCACGAACGGTACGACGGCTCCGGCTACCCGCGGGGGCTGAAGGGGGAGGAAATCCCGAGGCTGGCGCGGGCGCTGTGCGTCATCGATTCGTTCGACGCCATGACGACGGAGCGCCCGTACCAACGGACGAAGACGTTCGAAGAGGCGATCGCCGAGCTGCGCGCCTTCTCGGGCACGCAGTTCGATCCGGAGTTGGTGGAGGCGTTCATCGGCGTGCTGAAGCGCCGTGGCAGACTCTTGTCCGCGGACGAGCCGGAGCCGGGCCACGCCGCGGGATAATTCGGGAGGCTGCGGAATACATAATAAAGAAGAGGAAAGGAGGGTGGTCGAGTGAGCGTCGTCGTCATGAAGCTCGGCATTTCCGCGCTGTTCGGGCTCATTATCGGCATTGACCGGGAATTGAAGAAGAAGCCGCTGGGACTTAAGACGTGTCTGGTGCTCGCGGTCAGCAGCTGTCTCTTGACGATCGTATCGATCCACGCGGCTTATGATTTTCCGAAGAACGAACATATGATGATGGATCCGCTCCGGCTCGCCGCCCAAATCGTTTCCGGCATCGGCTTTATCGGCGCGGGCGTCATTCTGAAGCGCCACGACGACGTGATCAGCGGGCTGACGACGGCCGCGATGATTTGGGGCGCCTCGGGGCTCGGCATCGCGGTCGGCGCCGGTTATTATTGGGAAGCGGGCTTCGCGCTGCTGTTCATGCTGATCGGCGTCGAGCTGATTCCGTACGTGCTGCGCCGCTGGGGACCGGAGGCGCTCACGTCGAAAGAAGTGCACGTGGCGTTCATCGTGAAGGACGTGAACCATTACAACGACCTGAAGCAAGCAATGGCGCGGCACGACATGAAAATCAAAGCGACGAAAATGACGGAGCTCGACGACCAGACGTTCCGGGTCGAGCTGCGGGTGCAGGTGCATGAGCACAGCGCGATCGCGGAAATTTTCCAAACGATACGCGGACTGGATCATGTATGCAGACTGGACGTCCGGTCGTTGTGAGCGGGACGGAACGGGGCTCGGCGAAATCGCCGAGCTTTTTTTGTTCGCGGCTTGAATTTTCCGAGCAAAAATGGAACCGTTTGCAGTATAGTAGGGGTAAGTGAGGAGAGGAGGACGAAGTTGATGAAAATTCGAAGCATGGAATTGTTCGCGGTGCCGCCGCGCTGGTTGTTCCTGAAGGTGACGACGGACGACGGGCTGGTCGGCTGGGGAGAGCCGATCGTCGAAGGGAAAGCGGCGACGGTGCGGGCGGCCGTCGAGGAGATGGCCGACTATTTGGTCGGCAGAGATGCGGGCCGAATCGAGGACATTTGGCAGGTGCTTTACCGGGGCGGGTTTTACCGCGGAGGTCCGGTGTTGACGAGCGCGATTTCCGGCATCGAGCAGGCGCTTTGGGACATCAAAGGGAAACGGTTCGGCGTGCCGGCGTACGAGCTCCTTGGAGGGGCCGTCCGCGACAAAATGCGCGTGTACGCGTGGATCGGCGGCGACCGGCCGGCGGAAACCGCCGCGGCGGCGAAGGAGAAGGCGGAGGCCGGCTATACGGCGGTGAAAATGAACGGGACGGCGGAGATGGAATGGATCGATTCGAACGCGAAAATCGAACAAGCCGTAGCCAACATCGCCGCGGTACGGGACGCTGTCGGGTACGACATCGGCATCGGCATCGATTTCCACGGCCGGGTGCATAAGGGCATGGCGAAGGCGCTCATCAAGGAGCTGGAGCCGTTCAAGCCGATGTTTATCGAGGAGCCGGTGCTGCCGGAAAACAACGAAGCGCTCCTCGAGCTGGCGAGGATGACGACGGTGCCGATCGCGACGGGGGAGCGGATGTACACGAGGTGGGATTTCAAACGGCTGCTGGCGTCGGGCGGGGTCGACATCATCCAGCCGGATCTCAGCCACGCGGGGGGCATCTGGGAGGTGCGCAAAATCGCCGCGATGGCCGAAGCGTACGACGTGGCGGTCGCGCCGCACTGCCCGCTCGGGCCGATCGCTCTCGCCGCTTCGCTGCAGCTCGATTTCTGCACGCCGAACGCGTTCATTCAGGAGCAGAGCCTGGGCATTCACTATAATCAAGGCTCGGATTTGCTGGACTATGTGGAGGATAAAAGCGTGTTTGCATATGAAAACGGTTACGTCGCGCGTCTGGAAGGTCCGGGTCTCGGCATCGAGGTGAACGAGGCGAAGGTACGCGAAATGGCTGCGATCGGGCACCGATGGCGAAATCCGGTTTGGCGTAACGCCGACGGTTCGCTCGCGGAATGGTAAGAACGATAAAAGGCGCAAGCTTCGCTCCTGCGGGAGCGGAGCTTTTTTTGCGTAAAACGGGTCATGGGAAAAAGGTGGATATGTAATATAACTTAACACAAAAGAATGTTTGGATTGTGAAATTTATGTATTGTATGCGATTTCGATCAACAATTTCATGAAAACCGGATTGTCGAGTTATAAAAATTGACATATAATTTGTCGTAAATTCATTTTTAGCAGTAGGTGCAGTATTTTGGGGTTTCTTATGTAATCATTCGTTACATCTCTATTTAGGGGTTTGTAAAGGGGGCGTCGGCATGGAATTCACCGTTGAGCAAGCGTTGTCCGTCTACCCGCTGTCGGAAGGGAAGCTGATCGCCGGCTCGGCCGGAAAACATCGGCTGGTACGATCGATTAACGTCATGGACGCGCCGGATATATCGGACTGGATCAAAGAAGGGGAAATGGTGTTCACGACCGCGTACTTGATCAAGGATCACCCTTCGGATGCCTTTCGACTGCTGCGAAAGCTGAACGGCCGCGGCTCGTCGGGGCTCGGCATCAAATTGGGGCGGTTTTGGAGCGCGGTACCCGACGAGCTGATCGCGGAGGCGGACGCGCTCGGATTTCCGCTCATCGAGCTCCCTTATCAGTTTACGTTTTCCGATCAAATGAACGCCCTGTTCCGAGCGGAGATGGAACGCAGCACGGAGATGCTCCGCTCCGTCATGGAGAAGCAGCGCCGGCTGATGCGGTTCGCGCTGCAGACCGACCCGATCGGGCAGCTGTTCGAAGCCGTCTCGGAGCTGGTCGGATGCGGCATCGCCGTCCTGAATGCGCGAGGGCAAGCGCTGTTCAACAACGGCGCGGCGACGGATCGGGAGCTGGCGCAGATCGAACTTCGGCCGGCGAACGCGCGCTCGCGGGTGCGAGGCGAAGGCTGGCAGGGCTGCCGCGTGCCGCTGACGCGGCGGGACCAAAGCGGCGGCAGCGTCGTGTTCTTCGTCGAAGACGGGGTGAGGCTCGCCGCGGAAGAAGCGCTGTACGTGCAGGCGGCGGAGCTGATCTCATTCCATATGAACGCGAATTTCCAAGATTATTATGAGCGGTCGCTGCACAACGATTTCGGCGTGTTCGTGAAGCGGCATCTGCAGAACGGCTTATCGGTCGAGGAACTGGTCGAATACGCAGGCAAAATCGGCATCGGCTTGTTCGACGGCGCGTACCGCTGCGTGCTGACCGACGTGCCGGACGGCGACGCGGCGTCGCGGCAATCGAAGCTGCGGCAGCTGAAGGAGGAGTACGTCGGCCGGCCGGCGCTGTACGAGCTGCAAGGGGTGCATGTCGCGCTGGAGGAGGGGCTGCTGTCCGTCTTTCCGGACGACCGGACGGAGGCGGGCGAGCTGCCGGCGCTGCTGGCGGGCTGCCTGAACGGCATGGCGCGCCCGGGGGAGCCGGCGCCGAAGGCGGCTATCAGCGAGCGGAAGCGGCGGCCGGCCCAGCTGCGCGAGGCGTTCGCCGAGGCGCGGGAGACGCTGGCGACGGCGCGCCGCTGGGGCGTACGGGAGCCGGTCGTCTCGTACCGAACGATGGAGCTGACGTTCCTGTTCGAGGACGTTTCGAAGCCGCGCATGGAGACGTATTTGAGCGCCATCTTGGGCGAGCTGCTCGCGAAAGACCCGGACTACGCGCAGGAGATGCTGCGGACGCTCGAGGTATATATCGAATGCGACGGGCAGATGAACGAGACGGCGAAGCGGTTGTACATTCACCGGAATACGGCGACGTACCGGATCGAGAAGCTGAGCGAGCTGCTGGACGTCGATTTAAAGCGGATGAACGATTTGCTGCGGTTGAAGCTGGCGTTCATGTTCCGAAAGCTGCTGGCCGAAGAGCGTTAAGGCGTATCGAACATCGGCGCAGGAATAAGGAGGAGGAGCCGCCATGGAGTCGGATCGGATCTTGGCGTTCATTGCCGAAGAGGAACGGGAAGCAGTCCTCGCGACCATCGTAGGCGTGGAAGGGCACGCGTATCGGAAGACGGGCGCTTCGATGCTGTTTTACGGCAAGGAAGGGGCCGGGCGCATCGGGTCGATCAGCCCGGGTTGTTTGGAGAGCGACTTGGCGCTTCGGTGCGGCCGAGTTTGGGAGACCGGCGAGCCTGAGGTAGTCGAGTACGACATGCGGGACGGCGACGATTTCGGCTGGGGCGAAGCAATCGGCTGCGGCGGACGCATCGACGTGCTGCTGGAGCCGGTGAGCGGGCCGCTGCGAGAGCTGCTGCTCGAGGCGGCGAAGCGCGTCGCCCGCGGGGAGCGGACGACGCTGCTGCGGCATCGCGGCGAGGAACGGCCGCGATACGAGCTGGCGGCGGGCGAGGCCGCCGCGGACGGCGGCGCGTTCGCCGTCGTGTTCGCCCCGAGGCCGCGCCTCGTGCTGTTCGGCGCCGGGCTGGACGCGGCGCCGATCGCCTCGCTCGCGCGGCTGGCGGGCTTCCGCGTCGTCGTCGTCGACTGGCGGGAGAACGCGGCCGTGCCGGAGCGGTTTCCCGGCGCCGACGTGTTCGTCGGCTCGCCGGAGGAAGCGGCCGAGCGTCTCGCGGTGGGGCCGGGCGATTACGCGGTCGTCTGCAGCCATCAGTTCACCAGAGACCAACGATTCATCGACGCGATGCTTCGGGCGCGTCCGCAATATCTTGGCGTCGTCGGCTCGAAGAGCCGCATCCGCGCCTTGTTCGACGGCCGGGAGCCGCCGAGCTTCGTGCGGGCGCCGATCGGCCTTGCGATCGGCGCGGAAGGGCCGGAGGAGATCGCGATCGCGATCGCGGCGGAATTGGTTTGGGCAAAGCGGAGAGGCGCGGAGGCGCCGAACGAAGGAGGGGAACGGCATGAAGGTGGCCGGCATTTATTTGGCGGCGGGCTCGAGCCGACGGATGGGGCGGCCGAAGCTGCCGCTGGAGTTGTCCGCGGGTAAGAGCTTAGGGGGCGCCGCGCTGACCGAGCTTGCGAAGTGCGGACTCGATCCGCTCGTCGTCGTGGTGCGGGCGGACGATCCGCTCGATTGGCTGCCGCCGCCGCCCGAGGGGGCGGCCGGCTGGCGCACGGAGTCGTGTTTTACGTCGTCTCTCGGCCTGTCGTTCTCGCTGCGCTGCGGCTTGAACGCCGTCCTGCCGCGGGAGCCGGACGCGGTGCTGGTGGCGCTGGCGGACCAGCCGTTCGTGCGGGCGGAGGAAGTGCGGCGCTTGATCGAGGCGATGGAACAAAACCCGGAGCTGCAGTACGCGGCGAGCGGCAACGACGGCTTCCCCATGCCGCCGTCGCTGTTCGCAAGGTCGCTGTTCCCGGCGCTTGGACGACTGGACGGCGATCGCGGAGCGAGGGACATTTTCGAAACGCCGGATTACAAAGGCGTCGTCATCGAAATGGAACGTCCGGAATTTTTCGCAGACGCCGATACGGAGATCGACTACGAGAGCTTGAAAACAAGCTGGGGGAAGGCTGAAAAATTACGAGAATATGACATAACGGGTTAGATATATCATGATTCGTGCATGTATCACAATTGCGTAGAACAGATTTCGCCCTAAACAACAATTTAATGTTATGAATATTGACGTATAAGTTGCCCGTCGGTATAGTTGAGCTACATTGACGGGCGACAACAGACGCCGCCATGTATGCAGAGGAGAAAAAGCCGGATAGAGACAGGGGAGGAAACGTATGAACGTCAAACGCAAGGGGTTCAAACTCGTATTCGCAGCATTGTTCGCACTCAGCATGATCGCAGCGGGCTGTTCCAGCTCCACGGGCGGAAGCGGCGCGCAGGAGGCGCCGGAAGCGACGACGGGGACGGGCGGAACGACCGCGCCGGCCGAGGCGGCGCCAGCCGAGGAGAAGGAGCTTCCGAAGGTCGCGTTCGTTTACATCGGGCCTCCGGGCGACGGCGGTTGGACGTTCGAGCACGACCGCGGCCGCAAGTACATGGAAGAGCAGCTCGGCATTACGGCGACGTACGTCGAGAACGTGCCGGAGAGCGCGGACGCCGAGCGCGTCATCACGGAACTGGCGCAGGAGAACGACATCATTTTCACCACAAGCTTCGGCTACATGGACTACACGCTGAACGTCGCGCAGAAATTCCCGGACGTCAAGTTCCTCCATGTCTCCGGCTATAAGACGGCCGATAACATGAGCAACTACTTCGGCCGGAACTACCAAGCGAGCTACTTGTCCGGCATCGCGGCCGGCGCGATGACGAAAACGAACGTCATCGGTTACATCGGCGCGTTCCCGATTCCTGAAGTCATCTACAACATCAACGCGTACGCGTTGGGCGTGCAAAGCGTCAACCCGGACGCGGTCGTCAAAGTCGTCTGGTCGAACACATGGTACGACCCGGCGACGGAGCGCCAAGCGGCGATCAGCTTGCTCGACCAAGGCGCCGACGTGCTGATGGCGTACCAGGACTCTCCGGCAGCGATTCAAGCGGCGGCGGAGCGCGGCGGTTTTGCCGGCGGCAACGATTCCGACATGACCCGCTTCGCGCCGGAGGCGTACCTGACGAATCCGATTTGGAACTGGGGTCCGTATTACGCGAAAACGGTGAAAGACATTATGGAAGGCACGTGGACGAACGAGCCGTACCTCGGCGACATGGCGGACGGCATGGTCGACATCGCGCCGATCGGTCCGAGCGTGCCGGAAGACGTGAAGAAGCGGATCGAAGAGACGAAAGCCAAAATCATCAGCGGCGAGCTCAACGTCTTCGCCGGACCGATCGTCGATACGCAGGGGACGGTTCGCGTCGAAGAAGGCCAAACCATGACCGACGAAGTCATTTACAGCACGAACTGGTTTGTCAAAGGGGTAGAAGGCACGATTCCGCAATAATCGGTACTATCGTTTATAGGTCGATGGCGACAATCCCTTTTGCCCAAAAGGGATTGTCGTCGTATATGGGACTTTATCGAAAAAGGGGCGTGCGGGCGATGACGGGCAGCCTAGCCGTAGAAATGAAAGGCATCGTAAAACGGTTCGGAACGGTGCTGGCGAACGATCAAGTCGACTTCTCGGCGCGGAAGGGGGAAATTCACGCGCTGCTCGGCGAGAACGGAGCGGGCAAAAGCACGGTGATGAGCCTGTTGTCCGGCGTGTATCGGGCGAACGAAGGGGACATCTTTATTCACGGGAAGAGGGCATCGATTCGGTCGCCGAAGGACGCCGCGGCGCTCGGCATCGGCATGGTGTTCCAAAACTTCCGGCTCGTGCAGAGTCTTACCGCGACCGACAATATCGTGCTCGGCGAGCGCAGGTCGTTCTGGCGCGGTCCGGCTTGGCTGAAACGGAAGCAGGAAGAGATCGCCGGTCTGTCGGAGCGGTTCGGTCTTCCGTTCCCGGTCGATCGGCCGATCTGGCAGCTATCGGTCGGGGAGCAGCAGCGGGTCGAAATCGTGAAGACGCTGTACCGCGGCGCCGACATCATCATTCTCGACGAGCCGACGTCCGTGCTGACGCCTGGCGAGGCGGAGCAGCTGTTCCAGACGCTTAAGACCATGAAGCGCGAGGGCAAAACCGTCATTTTGACGACGCACAAGCTGTACGAGGTGATGGCGGCGGCCGACCGCATCTCCGTCATGCGCAAAGGCCGCATGATCGCGGCCGGCATCGAGACGTCGCGCACGAACGAACGCGAAATCGCGCAGCTGATGGTCGGCCGCGACGTGGCGATTCAGCGCCAGGAGCGTCCCGCGCACGCCGCGCCGGGCAAGACGCTGCTCGAAGTGGAGCGGCTCGAGGTCGTCGCGGAGCACGGCCGCAAGGCGCTGCAGCAGTTGAGCCTCACGGTGCGCGAAGGCGAAATCGTCGGCATCGCCGGCGTCGCGGGCAACGGGCAGAAGGAGCTGGCCGAGGTGCTGAACGGGCTGCTGCCCTGGAAGGGCGGCGCGATTCGGTTCGACGGCCGCGAATGGAAGTCGGCGTCGGTGCGGACCGCGATCGAAGCGGGCATCGCGCACGTGCCGGAAAACCGGATGAAAAGCGGCCTCGCGGGCAGCCTCGGCGCCATCGACAACCTGCTGTTCAAATCGTACCGCTCGCCGGAGCGGTCCGCCTTCGGATTCCTCAAATCGAAAGGAAATCGGGCGTGGGCGGAGGAGCTCGTGAAGCGGTTCGACGTCGTGACGCCGAGCGTCGACGCGCCCGTGCGGCAGCTCTCCGGCGGCAATCAGCAAAAGCTGCTGTTCGCGCGCGAAATCGCGGCGAAGCCGAAGCTGATGGTTGCGGTGCACCCGACGCAGGGGTTAGATGTCGGCGCGACGGAAGGCGTACACAAGCTGCTTATGGATTTGCGCAATCAAGGCAGCGGCGTGCTGCTCATCTCCGAGGATTTGGACGAAGTGCTGCATTTATCCGACCGGATTTTGGTCATTTATAACGGACGCATGATCGGCGAAACGAGTCATGACGCGGCGGACCGGGAGCGGATCGGCTTGTGGATGGCCGGCGCCGAGGGCAGTCAGGGGGCGGCGGTATGAAGGAGATTGCGGAAACGATACCCGCTGCGGAGCGGGCGAGGCCGAAGCTTTCGTTCCGGTTCGAGCTCGACCCGTCGGTGACGAAAAGTCCGTGGTGGGCGGGACCGCTGTCGATCGCGCTGGCGCTGCTCGTCTGCGCGGCGTTCATCGCGGCGAACGGCATGAACCCGATTACGGTGTACATGAAAATGCTGAAGGGCGCGTTCGGCACCTCATACGGTATTAACGAAACGCTCGTCAAAGCGATCCCGCTGCTGCTGTGCGGCATCGGCGTCTCGATCGCGTACCGGATCGCCGTCTGGAACATCGGGGCGGAGGGGCAGTTTTTGGCCGGCACGATGGCGGCGACGGCGGTGACGATTTACTTGCCGCATCTGCAGAACGGATGGGCGATCGTGCTGATGCTCGTCGCGGGCATCGCCGCAGGAGGCGTCTGGGGGCTGATGACGGCGATCCCGAGAACCCATTTTCAAGTGAACGAACTCATTTCTTCGCTCATGCTGAATTACGTCGCGCTGCTTGCGCTCGATTATTTCGTGTTCGGGCCATGGCGCGATCCGGGAGGTTTCAATTTCCCGGGCTCCCCGGTCTTCACGCCGGCGCAGTCGCTGCCCGCCATCGGCGATACGCGGCTGCATCTCGGCCTTGCGTTCGGCCTCGCCGCCGTCGTTTTATACTTCGTACTCATTCGCTTTACGCGCTGGGGCTACGAGCTGCGCCTGATCGGCGCGAATCCGGAAGCGGCGAAAAACGCAGGCATCAATATTAAGAAGCATATTTGGATCGTTATGATCATCAGCGGCGGGCTGGCCGGTCTTGCCGGCATGGCCGAGGTGTCCGGCGTGACGCACAAGCTGATGCAGGGCATCTCCCCCGGCTACGGCTACACGGCGATCATCGTCGCTTGGCTCGCCAAGCTGCACCCGTTCGGCCTCGTCGTGTCGTCGGTGCTGTTCGGCGGCCTGATCGTCGGCGGCTACAGCGTCCAGACGATCGGCATGCCTTCCTCCATTTCGGACATGATTCAGGGCGCGATCCTGTTCTTCCTTATCGCGGGGGACATGATCGCCAAATTCCGCCTGCGGCGCGGTTGAGAGGAGCTGCGACATCATGGAAATAGCGACGCAATTATTAGTGGCCGCAATGTCGGCCGGCACGCCGCTCCTGCTGGCGACGCTCGGAGGGATCTTAAGCGAGCGGTCGGGCATCATCCAGCTCGGCGCGGAAGGGCTCATGCTGATGGGCGCGGTCGTCGCCTGCCTCGCCTTCATCGGCACCGAGAGCATTCCGCTGACGCTGCTCGCGGTTACCGCCGTGACGGCGGCGCTCGGCTTGCTGCACGCGTTCATGAGCGTGACGCTGCGCGTCAATCAAATTATGGTCGGCCTCGCGCTGACGCTGTTCGGCGGCGGACTGAGCGCGTACCTCGGCCGCCCGGTGAGCGGGCTGCCGCTGCCGGGCACGATGCCCCGCGTTCATCTCGATTGGCTGGAGCCGGTGCCGGTTATCGGCCGGCTGTTCGCGCATCTCGACATCTTGACGTGGTTCAGCTTCGCGCTCGTCATCGGGCTGCATCTGCTCATCCATCGCACGTCGTGGGGGCTTCATTTGAAAGCGATCGGCGATAACCCGGCGACCGCGGACGTGATGGGCATTCGCGTGCAGACGCTGCGTTACGCATACGTCGTCGCCGGGGCCGCGCTGATCGGGCTCGCCGGCGGATACATGCTGCTCGTCTATACGCCGAGCTGGACCGAAGGCATGACCGCGGGGAAAGGCTGGATCGCGGTCGCGCTCGTCATTTTCGCCCGGTGGAATCCGGTGCGCGCGCTGCTGTGCGCTTATTTCTTCGGGGCGCTCGATATGATCGGCTTCCGCATCCAGCTGATCGGCAGCGACATTCCCACGTATTTCTTGAAAATGATTCCTTACGTCGTCACGATTCTCGTGCTCATGTACTTGGGCTGGCGCAATCGCGGCAAGCCGTCGGGCACGCCGGAAGCGCTGGGCGTCCCGTACATTCGAGAGCAACGATTTTAACGGAAAGCGGGGGATGAACGATGGCGATCGGGAACGAAGAGCTGCTTCGGCAGCCGCACGTGCTGCAGCCGAAGGACGCGGCGGAGGCGATTCGCCTGAAGCGTTCGCTCGGCGCGGCGGCCGCGTACGTATCCGGCGGCACGCTGCTTCGGACGCAATGGGAGAACGGCGTCGCGCCGATCCCGCCGTGTTTGATCGACGTCCGCGCGATTCACGGCCTTGCCGGCATCGCGGTGTCGGAGGGAGCGCTTGCGATCGGCGCGATGACGACGCTGTCCGAGTGCCGCCGGCAGCCGCTGCTTCGGGAGCGGTGCCCGGCGCTGCACGAGGCGGCGAAGGCGATCGCCGCGCCGTCCGTGCGCAATCTCGGCACGATCGGCGGCAACGTCGCCTCCGGCATCGGCGACGCGTGGCCCGCGCTGCTCGCGCTGGATGCCGAGCTCGTTTGGTACGGCGACGGTCCGGAGATCGAGCCGGCGGCTTCTTGGATCGCCCGGTTCGGCGCCGCGCCCGAGGGCCGGCTGCTGACGGCGATTCGCTTGCCGCTCGCAGGGCCGGACGGCGTCTTCGAGGCGTACCGCAAGGTCGGGCGCCGCGAGGCGTTCACACCGTCGCTCGTGACGGCGGCGCTGCGCGGCCGGCGGGACGAAGGCGGACGCTGGAGAGACTGCCGCGTCGCCGCGGCCGGCGGCGCCATGCGCCCCATGCGGCTTGCGGAGGCGGAAGCGCTGTGGGAAGGGAAGCGAAGCGAGGAACTGAACTTCGCGCTGATATATAAATCGGTGCTGGCGGAATACGACGCGGCGCCGGACGCGTTCGCGGACGCCGCGTATCGCAAAAAGACGGCGGCGGGCCTCGTCGCGGCGGCGCTGTGGGAAGCGAGGGGATCGGAATGCTGAAGCGGAGCACGAGCGGCGCGCGCTGGCGCGTTCGCCCGGACGGGAAAGAAAAGGTATCCGGGAGCCTTAAATATTTGACGGATTTGCGGGCGGAGGGAATGCTGTACGGACGCGTGCTGCGCAGCCCGTATCCCCACGCGCTGATCTTGTCGATCCGCACGGAGAAGGCGGAGCGGCTGCCCGGCGTGCGCGCTGTCATTACGTGGAAGGACGTGCCGGGGCTGAATAAATTCGGCATCGCCTTCCCGCACCAGCCGGTGCTGTGCCGCGACCGCGTCCGCTACGTCGGCGACGCGGTCGCGGCCGTCGCGGCGGAGAACGAGGAGATCGCCGAAGCGGCGCTTGCGCTCATCGAGGTCGATTACGAGCCGCTGCCGCCCATCGTCGATCCGGAAGAGGCGCTGCGCGAAGGGGCCCCGAAGCTGTTCGAGGAAGGGAACGTGCTGCATCGGACGGAATACCGCAAAGGCGACCCCGACGCGGCGTTCGCCGAATGCGCGTTTATCGTCGAAGAGACTTACTGTACGCCGAGGCAGATGCATACGTACATGGAAACGGAGGGCGGCTTGTTCGTGCCCGAGCCGGACGGACGGCTGACGTCGTATTCGCCGACGCAGCACGGGAGAATGGACCGGATGCAGCTCGCGCGCATATTAGCGGTGCCGGAGGAGCGGGTCCGCGTCATCTCCAGCCCGATCGGCGGCAGCTTCGGCGGCAAAGACGAGCTGAACGTGCAGCCGTATGGCGCCCTGCTGGCGCTGAAAACCGGCTTGCCGGTGAAGCTGCACAACTCCCGCGCCGAATCGGTCCGCGCGGGACTGAAGCGGCACCCGATGAAAATTACGATGAAGACCGGCGTCGACGCGAACGGTCGCCTCGTCGCCCATCGGGTCCGCATCGTATCCGATACGGGCGCGTACGCGACGCTAGGCGCAGAGGTGCTCAATTTCGCGACGGAGCACGTCACCGGGCCGTATCTGTTCGACCATGTGGACGTCGAAGGCTTGTCGGTGTACACGAACAACGGCGTGTCCGGGGAGTTCCGCGGCTTCGGCGGCAACCAAGCGATCTACGCGCTCGAAGGGCAGATGGATCGGCTGGCCGCGGCGGTCGGCATGGATCCGTGGGCATTCCGGAAGCTGAATTTGCGGCAATACGGCGATCCGGGGCCGCTCGGCCAGCGCATCGCGCAGACGTACGGCGCCGAGCAGGTGTGGGAAGCGATCGAGCGGAGCGAGCTGTATCGAAGCCGGGAGCGGGAGAGGGGAACGGCCGGCCGGCCGCCCTGGATCCGCACGGGCGTCGGCGCGGCGTTCGCGATGCACGGCGCCGGCCTCGGCTTCGGCATCCCGGATCCGGGCGGCGGCGTGCTGCGGCTGGCGCCGGACGGCAAGATTGAAGCGATCTTCGGCTACGAGGAGTTCGGCCAAGGGCTGCTCGCGACGCTCGAGCTGATGCTGGCGGAGCAGTTCGGTTTCGCGGCGGAAGATATCCGGATGATTATCGGCGACACCGACGTCGTGCCGGACAGCGGCTCGAGCACCGCCTCGCGGGCGACGAGCATGATGTGGACGGCGCTGCGGCGGATGGCGCCGGAATTTACCGCGAAGCTGCTGGACGCGGCCAGCGCCGCGACGGGCATACCCGCGGAGCGGCTTCGCCTCGGCGCGGGCGGCGTCCGGCTCGCGCTCGAGCCGGAGGACGCGAACGGCGCGGGCGAAATCGCGGCGACGTACGAAGAGCTCGCCCGCGCGACAGCGGCGAACCCGATCCGCTGCGAGACGTCGTTCCATTATCCGCTCACGCCGGACGAGAGGGTCGGAGCGCATTTCTTGTACACGTACGCGGCGGTCGCCGTGAAGGTCGAGGTCGACACGCTCACGGGGCGCGTCCGCGTGCTCGACCAGCATCACGCCGTCGCGGCCGGTCCCGTCGCCAACCCCCAGGGCTACCTCGGGCAAATCGAGGGCGGCAGCTCCATGGCGGTCGGCTTCACGCTGACCGAGGACGCAATCATGAACGACGGAATATACGCGACGAAAAACTTGGATACGTATTTGGTGCCGACGATCGCGGATATGAACGGCTCGATCCGCGTCGAGGCGATCGAGGATTTGCCGGAGGATGACGTATACGGCCCTCGAGGCATCGGCGAAGTCGGCTCGGTGACGCTGGCGCCGGCGATCGCGGAGGCCATATTCGACGCGACGGGCGTTCGGGTGACGAAGCTGCCCGTCGATGCGGCCGAGCTGCAGCAGGTTCCGGATTTTGCGAAAGACGGGGGGAACGCGCATGTTGGATAAAGCGAGCTTGGGCGCGCGGGCGCCCGTCCCGTTCCGGCTGGACATCGACGTGAACGGGGAGGCGGTGTCGCTCGACGTCGCGCCGACGCGGCGGCTGCTGACGGTGCTGCGGGAAGATTTGCAGCTGACCGGCACGAAGCGGTCGTGCGATATCGGCCGCTGCGGCGCCTGCATGGTGCTGGTCGACGGCAGGCCGGTCAATTCGTGCCTTGCGATGGCGTATCAATGCGCCGGCGCCAGCGTGACGACGATCGAAGGCATCGCGGCGGGCGCCGACAAGGCACTCGATCCGGTGCAGCAAGCGTTCCTCGAAGAGGGCGGCTTCCAGTGCGGATACTGCACGCCCGGCATGATCGTGTCGACGAAGGCGCTGCTCGACGGGACGCCGAATCCGACGGACGAGGATATCGAAGAAGCGCTGTCCGGCAATTTGTGCCGGTGCACGGGGTACGCGTCGATTTTGCGCGCCGTGCGCCGTGCGGTCGAGCTGAGGGGAGACGCATAAATGACGACAAGAGAACAGCGAATCGAATATTTGCGCCGGGCGGTCGAAGTGTCGCGCCGAGCGCGCGAATCCGGCAACACGCCGTTCGGGGCGATTTTGGTCGACGCGGACGGCGACATCGTGCTGGAGCAGGGCAATATCGAAATTACGGAATCGAATTGTACCGGACATGCGGAAACGACGCTGATGGAGGCCGCTTCCAAGCGGTTTACGAAAGCGGAGCTGTGGCGCATGACGATGTATACGACCGTCGAGCCTTGCGCGATGTGCGCGGGAGCCGTGTATTGGGCGAACGTGGGAACGGTGGTGTACGGCGTATCGGAGCGTACGCTGCTTTCCCTGACGGGCGACGACGAGCAAAACCCGACGTTCGATCTGCCGTGCCGCGAGGTGTTCGCGCGGGGGCAGAAGCCGATCGTCGTCGAAGGTCCGTTTCCGGAAGTGGAACAAGACGTCTTAACGGTGCATGAGGGGTATTGGAGATGATTACGATCAATGAATTGAATGCGATGAGCGAAGAGAGGTTCATCGATGCGCTGAAAGACGTGTTCGAGCATTCGCCTTGGGTGGCGGAGACGGCGTACAAGAGCGCGCCGTTCGCCTCGACGGAAGCGCTGCATCGCACGATGATGGACGCCGTGCGCGGCGCGGCGGAGGAAACGGTGCTCGCCTTGTTCCGGGCGCATCCCGATCTCGCGACGCGCCTCGCAATCAGCGAGCTGTCGACCGCGGAGCAGCAGGGCGTCGGGTTAGACCGGCTGACGCCGGAGGAGTTCGAGACGTTCTCGACGCTCAATCGCGAGTATGTAAATAAATTCGGCTTCCCGTTTCTGTTCGCGGTGCGCGGGAAGACGAAGGACGATATTTTGGTAGCGATGCGCCGGCGCATTCCTCGTACGTTCGCGGAGGAGCGGGAGCAGGCGCTGCTCGAAATCGAGCGCATCACCGGTTTTCGGCTGCGCGACCTGATCGACGACGGCGCGGGAGCCGCGCCATGAGCGGGCGGCTGACGACGCATGTGCTCGATACGGCGCTCGGTAAGCCGGCCGCCGGGGTGAAGGTGCAGCTGTGGCGCCAAGCAGGCGCGGATGCGGCGGGCGAGCTGCTGGCGGAGGCGGCGACGAACGCGGACGGCCGGCTCGACGCGCCGCTGCTTGCCGGCGATGCCATGGCCGCCGGTACGTACGAGCTCGTATTTTTCGTCCGCGACTACTTCCTTCGGACGCAGACGTCGCCGGCGATGTTCCTGGATGCGGTGCCGATCCGGTTTACGATCGCCTCGCCGGGGGAGCATTACCACGTACCGCTGCTGATCGCTCCCGGAGGGTACAGCACGTATCGAGGCAGCTAAGGGGGAATAACGGTGGGAACCTATGAATTGGTCGTCAAAAACGGGTTGGTCGTCGGGCCTAGCGGCGTGTCGGCGCAGGACATCGGCATCAGCGAAGGGCGCATCGCCGCAATAGGCGAAGGGCTGTCGGGCGCCGCGGCGATCGACGCGGGCGGCTGCTACGTGCTGCCGGGCATGATCGACGCCCACGTTCATTTCAACGAGCCGAACTTCGGCCATTGGGAAGGCTTCGCGACCGGCTCCGCCTCGCTCGCCGCCGGCGGCATCACGACGTATATCGATATGCCGCTCAACGGCAATCCGCCGACGGTGACGCCGGACGCGTTCGCCGCGAAAGCGGCGCTCGCGGAGGGCGCGTCGGCGGTCGATTACGCCTTCTGGGGCGGCCTGATGCCGGGCTTCCTCGACTCGCTCGAGCCGCTCCACGCCCTCGGCGTCGTCGGGTTCAAGGCGTTCATGTCGAACCCCGGGGGCGAAGGCGAGGGACGATTTCGAGAGGCGGACGATGCGACGCTATACGAGGGCATGCAGCGCATCGCGTCCTTCGGCGGACTGCTGGCGCTGCACGCGGAGAGCGACGCGATGACGTCGACGCTCGCTTCGGCCGCGGCGGCCGCCGGGCGGACGTCCGCGCGCGACTTCGTTGCCGCCCGCCCGATCGCGGCGGAGACGGAGGCCGTCGCCAGAGCGCTGTTGTACGCGGAGCGGACCGGCTGCCGGCTGCACTTCGTGCACATCAGCAGCGCGGACGCCGTCGCGCTGATCGACGCGGCGAAGCGGCGCGGGCTGGACGTCTCCGTCGAGACGTGTCCGCATTACCTCGCGTTGACGGAAGACGACATGGACCGGCTGGGTCCCGTCGCCAAATGCGCGCCGCCGCTGCGAAGCGCCGCTGAGCAGGCGAAGCTGTGGGCGGAGCTCGCATCCGGACGGATCGATCTTGTTGCGTCCGACCATTCCCCTTGCCCGACGGCGCTGAAGGATGGACCGTTCTTCGCGGCGTGGGGCGGCATCTCGGGCGCGCAGAGCAGCCTCGAGCTGCTGTTCGACGAAGCCGTGCTGCGCCGCGGCCTCCCCGCGACGCTCATCGCAGAATTGACGGCTGCAGGACCGGCCCGCCGATTCGGCCTCTCGAGCCGCAAAGGGAGAATCGCGCCCGGGCTCGACGCGGATTTCGTGCTGCTCGATCCGGCGCGCTCTTATACGCTGCAGGCGGAGCAACTGCAGTATCGGCACCGTCACAGCCCGTATATCGGCCGCACGTTCGGCTGCAAAGTGAAGGCGACCTACGTTCGAGGCATCGCCGTTTACACGGAGGAAGAAGGCGTCGTCGTTCCCGGCGGCGGCCGTTTCGTCCGACCATGACCGGAGGAGGACGCCTATGACGACAATGCGAGCGGAGCGCTCCGCGGCATTGATGCACGGTATACTGGAGGAACTGCAGCGGTACAGCGCTGGGGGACCCGGCGTAACGAGACTGCTGTACGCGGATGAATGGGCGGCCGCCCAGCAATATTTGAGCGAGCGGATGGCCGCGCTCGGTCTTGCCGTCCGGTGCGACCGGGTCGGCAACGTTTACGGACGAATCGAAGGGACGCGGGAGGCCGCTCCGGCGGTGCTGACCGGTTCGCATATCGATACGGTCCGTTCCGGCGGCGCGTACGACGGCGCGTACGGCATCGCGGCGGGCGTCGCCGCCCTCGATTACTTGCAGCGCACGTACGGTCCGCCGGTGCGGCCGCTCGAGGTCGTGTCGTTCTGCGAGGAGGAGGGGAGCCGTTTCCCGCTCTCCTATTGGGGCTCCGGCAATGTCGTCGGCGCGTACGACGTATCGGAGGCGCCTCGCCATATCGATTTCGCCGGCGTGTCGATGGAAGATGCCATGCGGCGCGCCGGCTGCGGTCTCGACGACCAAGCGCCGCCCGCGCGCGGCGACATCGGTGTCTTCGTCGAAGCGCATATCGAGCAGGGCGTCACGCTCGAACGCATGAACCTCGACATCGGCGTCGTCACGGCGATCGTCGGGCAGAAGCGCTATATCGTCAAGCTGATCGGCGAGGCGAATCATGCCGGCACGACGCCGATGGGCATGCGCAGAGACCCTTGCGCGGGCGCGGCGGAAATGATCGCGGCGCTCGAGCGTATGGCGCTTGAAGCGGGCGACCCTCTCGTCGCTACGGTCGGCCGAATGGAACTGTCGCCGAACACGCCCAACGTCATCCCGGGAGCGGTGACGTTCACGATCGACGTGCGCCATGCGGACGGCGAGGCGCTGGATCGCTTCGGCGAGGCGCTGGCCGAGACGATTCATACAATCGCGGAGCGCCGCGGCCTCGGCGTCGAACTGTCGCTGTGGGTGGATACGCGCCCGGCGCCGATGCACCCGAAGCTGTACTCGGCGTTAGAGCGCATTTGCTCGGAGCAAGGCCTCTCGTCCCGACTTATGGTAAGCGGGGCGGGGCACGACGCGCAAATGCTGCAGCAGGTTTGCCCGTCCGCGATGATTTTCGTGCCGAGCCGGCTCGGCGTCAGCCATTCGCCGGACGAATATTCGACGCCCGAAGCGCTTGAGAACGGGCTGCAAGTATTGATCGCCATACTGTACGAGCTTGCATACGAGGAGCGATTGCCATGAAACGGTATGCGGATTTGTCCCCGTCCCCTCGCACGATCATGACGCCGGGGCCGGTCGAGGTCGACCCGCGCGTCCTGCGCGCGATGTCGTACCCGATTTTGGGACAGTTCGACCCCGAATTTACCGCGCTGATGAACGAGACGATGGAAATGCTCCGCGGCGTATTTCAAACGAACAATCACTGGGCGTACCCGGTGGACGGCACGTCCCGGTCCGGCATCGAGGCAGTGCTCGCCTCGCTGATCGCGCCGGGCGACAAGGTGCTCGTCCCGATTTATGGGCGATTCGGGCATTTGCTGCACGAGATCGCCGACCGGTGCGGCGCGGAGGTGACCGCGATCGAGAAAGAGTGGGGCACCGTGTTCGACCCCGAAGAGGTGATCGGCGCGATCGACGCCGCTCGGCCGGATCTCGTGCTGATGGTGCACGGGGAAACGTCGACGGGCCGCGTGCAGCCGCTCGCGGACATCGGGCGCGCCTGCCGCGAGCGGGATGTGCTGCTCGCGGTCGACGCCGTCGCGACGATCGGCGGCGTGCCGGTCGAGACGGACGCTTGGTCGCTCGACGCGGTCATCGGCGGCACGCAGAAATGTTTGTCCGTGCCGTCCGGCATGGCGCCGATCACGTACAACGAGCGGGCGGAGCGGAAGGTGCTGTCGCGCAAACGCGTCGAGAAAGGTCTTCGAACCGGCGCGGCGGAAGACAATTCGGCGATTCGTCCGATCCAAAGCAATTATCTTGATTTGAGTCAGCTTCAGGATTATTGGAGTCCGCAGCGGCTCAATCACCACACGGAAATGACATCGATGCTGTACGCGCTCCGGGAAGGATTGCGGCTCGTGCTGGAAGAAGGATTGGAGGAAAGGTTCGCGCGTCATCGCCGCAACGAACGCGCGCTCCTTGCGGGACTCGAAGCGATGGGACTGCAGCTGTACGGCGATCCGTCCTGCAAGCTGACGGTCGTCACCTGCATCCTCATCCCCGACGGCGTCGACGGGGAATCCGTTCGATCAATGCTGCTCGACGCGTTCGGCATCGAGATCGCGAGCTCCTTCGGTCCGCTGAAGGGGAAAATTTGGCGCATCGGCACGATGGGCTACAGCTGCAGCCGCAAGAACGTGCTCCACCTGCTCGGCGCCCTGGAAGCGACGCTGATTCGGCACGGGGTTAAACTCCCGGCGGGTGCGGCGCTGCAAGCCGCTTTGAGCGCGTACGAGACGGCGTAAACGGCGGATGCGCCGGTCGTCCCCTGACTTCTTCATTATTTTTTAAGGTATTCCTCTTTGACATGTGGTAAAATATGCTCATATTCCTTTTCATACGATAATGGCAAACCTGACGAAAGTCAGGGACGCAAAGCTAAAGGGACTACAGGTGCGGATCGTGGAACACCTAAGTCAGCCAGCTGCCGAAACGAGAGGAATTTTTTTTGCCTCCGGGACGCGGCGCGACAACAACATGGGAGAGGCGAGAAAAATGGTTACGCAAATTTGCCCGAATATGCTGAGAGAGCTTCGCGATCTGTTAGGGGACGAAGCGGCGTACGAGGTCGTGTTCGGCTTGATGTGCATGCCGAAAGACGAACTGATCGAATTTAGGCAGCAGATGGAGACGCTGCTGCGGCCGCCGGCGGCGGTGCACTGAACGAACGTAAGGAAAAGGACGGCTCGAAGCGACGCTTCGGAGCCGTCCTTTTTGGTTTGAGCGCAGCTTACCGCCGCCGCAAATAATCGATGCCGGTCCGCCGCCCAGCCGCCGCCACCATGCGCGCCGCCGCCGTCTGCGCCCGGAACGCGAGCGCCCCCTCGTCCACTCCGACGAGCCGCCCGTCCCTCACGACGACGCGTCCGCCGACGATCGTCGTTTCGACGTTGTGCGTAATGCCGGCGACGACCGGCAGCGCCGTGTCGTCGAACAGCGCGCCGGCGTACTCGAGCTTCCGCGCGTCGATCATGAACAGATCGGCCGCCTTGCCGATCTCGAGCGAGCCGATCGCATCCTCCCAACCGAGCGCCCGAGCGGAGCCGACCGTGCCGATCCAGAGGCTCTCTTCCGCGGTCGGCGCTTGCGCGCCGGCGGCGAGCTTATGCAGCAGGTACGATTGGCGAACTTCGCCGAGTAAGTTGGATGCGTCGTTGGACGCCGAGCCGTCCACCCCAAGGCCGACCTTGACGCCCGCGTCCAGCATTTTCCGCATCGGGAACACCCCGGACGACAGCTTCATATTGCTGCTCGGACAGTGGGCGACGCCGCAGCCGCATGCGCCGAGCCGGCGAATTTCATCGTCTCGGAAGTGTATCCCGTGGGCGTACCAGACATCGTTGCCGATCCACTCCGTTCTTTCCATATACTCCAACGGACGAAGACCAAGCTTCTCCAAGCAGTACGCTTCCTCGTCGTGCGTTTCCGCCAGATGCGTATGGAGCCGCACCCCGTACGCGCGCGCCATGCGCGCCGTCTCCCGAAGCAGATCTTCGCTCACCGAGAACGGGGAGCAAGGCGCAAGGCCGACCCGCGTCATCGCGAACGGCGACGCGTCGTGGTACGTTTCGATAACCCGCCGCGAATCGCGGAGAATCGTCTCCATGTCCTGCGTCACTTCGTCGGGAGGAAGTCCCCCTGCGGACCGGCCCAGATTCATAGACCCTCGGGTTGGATAAAAGCGGATGCCGAGCTCTCGAGCCGCCCGTATCTCCTCGTCGATCAACTCGCCGCTGACGGCGTTCGGGAAGCAGTAAAAATGATCGGCCGCAGTCGTGCAGCCTGTTTTCAGCAGCTCGCCGAGACCGACCATCGCGCTCAAATAAACATCTTCCGGTCGCAGCTCGCGCCATACGTCGTATAGTGTCAGGAGCCAGTCGAATAGCTCGACGTCCTGCGCGCGAGGGATGTTTCTCGTGAACGTTTGATACAAATGGTGATGCGTATTAATCAAGCCGGGATAAACGATTCTCCCCGCGGCGTCGATGACGACGTCGGCCGTCTCGTACGGCACATCCGTTCCGATCGCGACGATGCGTTGATCCCGGGCATACAAGCTGCCGCCGGGGAACGTCCGCCGCTCGGCGTCCATCGTTATGATGTTTCGCGCGTTCTTAATGAGCAATGTGGCCAAGGTTGTTGTCCGCCTTTCTAGGTTACGATTCCTTCATCATAACCTAGCAGGGCGCTCGTCCGCTTCGTCGAACGCGCGATTTCGTCGCCGACGACAAATTCGACTATCGAAATCGGCACGAAGCACAGCGAACCGGCCATCGCCCGTTGAAACCGGATCGGCGCTCGGGTAAGCTAAGGGAAATAGAACAAGCCCACAGGGGGAAAAACGATGAGCGGCTCATTGTATCACGTGCTGACCGCAAGACAATTCGATCGTGCGGAGTTGGATGCGCTGTTCGCCGCGTCCGGCGACATGGAGCGGATCGTACGCGAAGGCGGCTCCACGCGCTTCTCGAATAAAATTTTGACCACGCTGTTTTTCGAGGCGAGCACGCGGACGCGGTTGTCGTTCGAAGCGGCGATGCATCGGCTTGGCGGCCGGGTCATCGGCACGGAGAACGCCGCGCAGTTTTCGTCGGCGATCAAAGGAGAGACGCTGGAAGATACCATTCGCATCGTATCGGGTTACAGCGACCTCGTCGTCATGCGTCATACGGAAATCGGGGCGGCGCAGCTGGCCGCGACGGTCGCAACCGTACCGGTCATTAACGCAGGCGACGGCGCCGGGGAGCATCCGACGCAGGCGCTGCTCGACCTGTACTCGATCCAGAAGGAGCTCGGGCGGATCGACGACATCCGGATCGCGATGATCGGCGACCTCGCGAACGGACGAACCGTTCATTCGTTAAGCTACATGCTTGCCAATTATAAGAATGTGCATATCGAATACGTCGCGCCGGATAACGTGCGCATCCCGGTCGAAGTGAAGCGGTACCTCGTCGAGCACGGCGTGTCGTTCGAAGAATCGACCGACCTGCGCAAGGCGGCCGCGGAGGCGGACGTCGTGTACCAGACGCGCATTCAGAAGGAGCGATTCCTGTCGCTCGAAGAGTACGAGAAGGCGTCGGGCAAGTATGTAATCGACGCGTCACTGCTGGACGTCATGCGTCCCGACGCCATCATCCTTCACCCGCTGCCGCGGGCGGGCGAAATCGAAACGCGCGTCGACCGGGATCCCCGCGCCGCGTACTTCCGTCAAGCGCAGAACGGGCTGTATTTGCGGATGGCGCTCATCGAAAAATGCCTGACCTCTTAATTGTTCGGCGCCGTCGATCCCTCGCGGTTCGGGGCTCGATTTTAGCCAAACTCCCTCGCTTCGGCAGGGAGTTTCTTTATTTTTTCGGTGCCTGCTGCCGCCGGCTTTTCCTATCCATCCAACCTGCCCACTAACTAAGCCCACCCTTAAAACCTCTAACCATCAAATTCAATTCTCCCTAACCTCACATTCTTCTCGTTGTCTAAATTGTATTAGGATTGGTAAAACCAGCCGGCATAGAGTAGGAGAAGGAATCGCCGGCTATTGGCCGCTGCGCCGAAGTTGTCCAAAGTTGTCCAAACAGTGGGATGGCAGTTCAAGAACGTGGGCTACTGTCTTGCTAGGGAGGCGAAGTTTGAATACGTGGTCGCAAGAAGATCGGTCCGGTATTGGCGGATGCACTTAAGCTGTCCAAAATTGTCCAAGCCGAGGGAGGTTGGTTCAAGACCGGGTGCTACTGATTTGCGAAGGAGGGAGACTTGGTCAAAAGCAACTAGACGTGGTCAGTAAGGGTTCGTCATGTATTGGGGGGCGCGCCGAAGCTGTCCAAAGTTGTCCAAACGGTGGGATGGCAGTTCAAGAACGTGGGCTGCTGGCTTGCTGGGGAGGTGTGGCTTGAGTACGTAGAAGTCGGGGGGCTGTCAGGGTATTGCCGTCTGCGCCGAAGCTTGTCCAAAGTTGTCCAAACGGTGGGATGGCAGTTCAAGAAAGTGAGCTACTGGCTTGCTGGGGAGGTGTGGCTTGAGTACGTAGAAGTCGGGGGGACTGTCAGGGTGTTGCCGTCTGCGTCGAAGCTGTCCAAAAATGTCCAAGCCGAGGGAGGTTGGTTCAAGACCGGGTGCTACTGATTTGCGAAGGAGAGAAACTTGGTCAATAGCGACTAGACGGGTCAGTAAGGGTTCGTCATGTATTGGGGGAAGCGCCGAAGCTGTCCAAAGTTGTCCAAACGGTGGGATGGCAGTTCAAGAACGTGGCTACTGGCTTACTGGGGAGGTGTGGCTTGAGTACGTAGAAGTCGGGGGGGGCTGTCAGGGTATTGCCGTCTGCACCGAAGCTGTCCAAAAATGTCCAAGCCGAGGGAGGTTGGTTCAAGACTGGGTGCTACTGATTTGCGAAGGAGGGAGACTTTGGTCAAAAGCGACTAGACGTGGTCAGTAAGGGTTCGTCATGTATTGGGGGGCGCGCCGAAGCTGTCCAAAGTTGTCCAAACGGTGGGATGGCAGTTCAAGAAATGGCTACTGGCTTACTGGGGAGGTGAGGCTTGAGAACGTAGAAGTCGGAGGGGCTGTCAGGGTATTGCCGTCTGCGCCGAAGCTGTCCAAAAATGTCCAAGCCGAGGGAGGTTGGTTCAAGACCGGGTGCAATTGATTTGCGAAGGAGGGTGACTTGGTCAAAAGCGACTAGAGCGTGGTCACGTAAGGATACGTCATGTATTGGGGGGCGCACCGAAGCCGTCCAAAGTTGTCCAAACGGTGGGATGGCAGTTCAAGAAAGTGAGCTACTGGCTTGCTGGGGAGGTGTGGCTTGAGTACGTAGAAGTCAAGGGGGCTGTCAGGGTATTGCCGTCCGCGCCGAAGCTGTCCAAAAATGTCCAAGCCGAGGGAGGTTGGTTCAAGACCGGGTGCTACTGATTTGCGAAGGAGGGAGACTTTGGTCAAAAGCGACTAGACGTGGTCAGTAAGGGTTCGTCATGTATTGGTGGGCGCGCCGAAGCTGTCCAAAGTTGTCCAAACGGTGGGATGGCAGTTCAAGAAAGTGGGCTACTGCTTGCTAGGGAGGTGTGGCTTGTGTACGTAGAAGTCGGAGGGTCTGTTAGGTATTGCCGGCTGCGTCGAAGCTGTCCAAAAATGTCCAAGCCGAGGGAGGTTGGTTCAAGACCGGGTGCTACTGATTTGCGGTGGAGGGGGCTCGTTCAAGTCTTAATGATGTAACTAGTTGGGAGGCGTGGCGAACGGGAGCGCATAGATGTCCACAACGATATGACACCCGCAGAAGCCCGCCAGATGCGGAAGTTTGAGTTATCCACAGATAGTCTAAACTTAGATTTGCAACAGTTTTTGATGAGGACGATATTAGAATGATGGAGAAGCCGGCGGATGCGCACACCGCAAAGTTGGCGGCGGCATTGTGGTAGAACGGAGCAGCGAAACTACAGTGGGCAGCAAGTGAGCGGTGAATGCTGCTTAAGCTGCACGCGGATCGAAGGGCCGCGAAGGTTCCAACGGTGAGAGGATAAGATTCCGCGAGATAGCGATGGCGGTTTAGCCGCGTGGGACGGATGAGCGGTGGTTCGCGGCGGCTCGGGGCGGCGCAGTATGATGGGGTGTAGGCGTTCGGTATAAGCGAACCGAGCAACCGAGTGTTAAGAGCTTGGACGGGTGCAGGACATGCATTGGGAGCCGTTTTGCTGTATCATATCCTTTATCTAGCGGAAGGAGTCATACGAATGACAGAACAGAAACTTGTGTATATGAACCATGACGGCGGCGCGGACGATCTCGTCTCGCTGCTCGCCGTGCTGTTAATGAAGGACGTGGAGTTGATCGGCGTCGGCGTGATCCCGGGCGATTGCTATTTGGAGCCGGCCGTGCTAGCGTCGCGAAAAATTATAGACGTATTCGGACGGGCGAGCGTGGAGGTTTCGGCTTCGGATTCTCGGCCGAAGCATCCGTTCCCGAAGGAGTGGCGTATGCACGCCTACTTCGTCGACGCGCTGCCGATGTTGAACGAGAGGGATGACATCCTCGCGCCCTTCACCTCCGAACCGGCGCATCGACACTTGGTACGCAAGCTGCGCGAAGCCGATCGGAAGGTGACGCTGCTGTTCACGGGTCCACTCACGGATCTCTCCCGCGCCCTTGCGGAGGCGCCCGACATCGAGGAAAAAATCGAATCGCTCGTTTGGATGGGCGGGTCGTTCAAGGGGACAGGCAATATTATCGAGCCGGAACACGACGGGTCGGCGGAATGGAACGCCTTCTGGGACCCGGATGCGGTGGCGGACGTATGGCGTTCGGGCATCGACATCGTAGCGTATCCGCTGCTTGCGACGGATCAAGTGCCGTGGACGCTGGAGCGCCGCAACGCATGGGCGAAGCTGCGCCGCCATCCGGCGCTCGACTTCGCGGTACAGTGCTACGCGATGTGCCCGCCGCTCGTGCACATCCATGCGAACGATACGTATTTCCTGTGGGATTTGCTGACGACCTCCCATCTCGGGAACGCGGGCATCGCGAAGTTCCGCCAAGTCGCCTGCCGCGTACATACGGAAGGCGCCAGCCAAGGCCGCATCGAGGAGGACCCGTCCGGCCGAACGATTTCGATCGCGGCCGAGGTCGACGTCGATGCTTTCTACAACTACATCACCGAGCTGTTCCGATCGTTCGAACGGTAATCGAATAAGCCGCCTCTTTGTGGGGCGGCTATTTTTATGCCGTGCGGCCCGGTTTTTAAGTAAGACATAGCTGACAGGCACGAATGGGCAGCCGCCCACATACAATGTAGGGATGCGCCGTCCCAAGCCGGCATCGGCAGGGGCGTGCAAAACCTCAGGGGGTGTTCCATCGTGCCTGGTATATTCGCTATGATTGCGCTATTCATCAAGCAGCTGATGCTTCTGGTGTCTTACGTCAAAAACAATGCGTTCCCGCAGCCGCTTTCCGAAGCGGACGAGGCGAAGCATTTGAAATTGATGGCGGAGGGCAATCAAGAATCGCGCAACTTGTTGATCGAACACAACCTGCGTCTCGTCGCGCATATCGTCAACACGATATGAACGCGAACCGACGCCGCGAGGAAACCCGCTTCGTCTGCCAAGGAACCTTCGTTAAATAAAGCCGCAGCAACCATTACATTACCGAACGCAAACTTTCCGTGCTAATCGTAATGCCAGCCAACATACACTGATATGCACCTATGGGATCTCATCGTATGTATGAAGGAGGAACAATCGATGCCGGGATTGTTTGCGTTTATCGCTTTATTCATCAAGCAACTCGCCCTGTTGGTCAGTTACGTCCGCAACAACGTGTTTCCGCATCCGCTGTCGGAGGAGGAAGAAGCCGAACAGCTGCGGTTAATGAAGCAAGGGGACGAAACGGCCCGCAATAAACTAATTGAGCATAACCTGCGCTTGGTCGCGCATGTGGTGAAAAAGTTCGATAACGCCGGCGAGACGGAAGATTTAATTTCGATTGGAACGATCGGCTTGATCAAGGCCGTGGAAAGTTATTCCGAAGGGAAGGGTACGAAACTCGCCACCTATGCGGCACGATGCATCGAGAACGAGATCCTGATGCATCTTCGTTCCCTGAAGAAGCAGAAAAACGACGTCTCGCTGCATGACCCGATCGGAACGGATAAAGAAGGCAACGAAATTACGTTGATTGATATTCTCGGGACGGAGCCCGATACGGTCGCGGAGCAGGTTCAGCTTTCCATCGAGCGGAGAAAGATTTACAAGCACCTGGATATTCTAGACGAGCGGGAGCAAGAGGTGATCAAGGCGCGGTTCGGTCTGGAAACGGGCGGCGAGGAGCGAACGCAGCGGGAGATCGCGAAGGAGCTGGGGATCTCGAGATCTTATGTGTCGAGGATTGAAAAGAGGGCGTTGATGAAACTGTATCATGAGTTTTATAAACAAAAAAAGTGAGATTGCCTAATCGGCAAGTTGATGACTCCTGAACTTATCAGGGGTCATTTTTTTGTCCATCAAATTGCAAAATATGCGGGGTTTATTCAAAAACACATATCAAAAGCGGAGAATCGCGCCCCATTTTCTTGTTACTTTTTTAATGTATTCGGTTGATGAATAAACGGTTTTTGAAAGCTGTTGAAAGGAGGGGGGGTATCCAGGATTTGACAATACACATTTATGTAAGCGCAACCAGGAGCGGTGCCGATCTTATGTTGAGGAAACGATGGGAGGAACAAATGGATGGTAAAGTCAATGACATCTATGTATTTTACTAGTCAAATTTTTAAAGTTTGCGTTGCTGCGGTCGTTGGTTTGGCGGCGCTGCTTGCGATCACGACGTCAGTGTTAGCCGCGGATTATTACTATATTTCTCCAACCGGCAACGATAGCAATCCAGGAACGAAAGAAGCGCCGTTTAAAAGCATAATGAAGGCGCAGTCCGTCGCTTCCCCCGGGGATACCGTATATATTCGCGGAGGAGTTTACGACGATTTCCAAATTGCGAAAACCGACAGTAACTATATTTATGTGCATGATATTACGAAGAGCGGGATTACCTACGAGGCTTACCCTGGAGACGAAAGGCCCGTTTTCGACTTCCAGCATGTGCCGACCAATTTGCGAGTGGCCGCTTTTCGCGTGGCGGATAAAGTAACCGGTATCACATTTAAAGGGTTTGATGTCATCGGGGTGAAAGTCGGGAATCAGAAGCAATCGGAAGTTTTTCGAGTGATCGGTCAGGCGAATTTCGAAAATGTGTCTGCGCATGACAATGAAGCGAACGGTTTCTACTTTACGACAAGAGGTACGGGAGTCGTCCTGAATTGCGATGCTTATAACAACATTGGTCCAACGGATACGTCGGCCGGAAATACTGACGGTTTCGGCGCACATGCAGGTCCGGTTTGGTTCATTAATTCCCGTGCATGGAATAACAGCGACGATGGATTTGACAGCATCAGTTCCAGCGCGCCGGTCGTTTTCGATCATTCCTGGGCTTTCAATCATAGGGGGAATCAGGACGGTCGAGGCGATAAAAACGGATTTAAAATCGGCGGATACGGCCATCGAACATCTGGAATTCCCGACCCCGTACCGGTCCATACGGTTCGATTTTGTTTGGCTGCCAATAACGCCTCGAACGGATTTTATGCGAATCATCAGCCGGGTCAAGCGGCGAACTGGATCAACAACACGGCCTATAATAACGGCCGGGCTAATTTCAACATGCTGGAGCGCGTAAGCCCTACGGTGGATATCGACATCCCCGGGTACAGAGAAGTTTTGCATTATAACATTGCCTACAAGGGTGTACCGATCATGAACGATAACAATCCTCCGGAAAATGTAACGAATAATTCGTGGACTCTGCCCATGAAAAATTTCGGCCGGGAAATCAAGGATAAAGACTTTGAAAGCCTGGATATCTCGCAGTTGTCTACACCAAGAAAAGCGGACGGCAGCTTGCCCGATGTTACATTTATGCGTCCGGTAAAAACCAGCTATCTTTATAAAATGGATTTAGGTTACCTTGCCGACCAATAATGATCTAGGCGTGAAAGGTCTGAATAGATCTTTAGAGGAGGTAGCGCATGTATGGCGTTGACTAAGAAATCTACGTTATTTACGATTTGTTTACTTGTAGTAGGTATCATACTGGCAGCCCTGTTCATGGCAAAGGCTGCTAATGCGGGACCCTCTAAAAGTTATTACATTTCTCCAACCGGCAGCGATAGCAATCCTGGTACGATCACGAAGCCATTCAAAAGCATTATGAAAGCGCAGTCCGTCGCCTCCTCCGGGGATACCATATATATTCGCGGAGGAGTGTATGACGATTTCCAAATTGCGAAATCCGACAGTAACTATAATTATGTACATGATATTACGAAGAGCGGGATTACCTATGAGGCTTATCCTGGAGACGAAAGGCCCGTTTTCGACTTCCAGCATGTGCCGACAAATTTGCGCGTGGCCGCTTTTCGCGTAGCGGATCGCGTAACCGATATCCATTTCAAAGGGTTTGATGTCATCGGGGTGAAAGTCGGCAATCAAAAGCAATCCGAAGCATTTCGAGTGGTCGGGGAAGCTAATTTCGAGAATGTATCCGTCCATGATAATGAAGCGAACGGTTTCTACTTTACGACAAGAGGTACGGGAGTCGTCCTGAATTGCGATGCTTATAACAACATTGGACCAACGGATACGTCGGCTGGAAATACAGACGGTTTCGGCGCTCATGCAGGTCCCGTATGGTTCATTAATTCCCGTGCATGGAATAACAGCGACGATGGATTCGACAGCATCAGTTCCAGCGCGCCGGTCGTTTTTGATCATTCCTGGGCTTTTAATCATAGGGGAAATCAAAACGGCATTGGTGACAAAAACGGCTTTAAAGTCGGCGGTTATGGTTATCGCACGGAAGGACTTCCCGACCCGATCCCAGTCCATACCGTCAAATATTCATTAGCTGTAAACAACGGGGGGGCTGGCTTCTATGCAAATCATCAGCCAGGTCAAGCTGCGAATTGGTTAAATAACACGGCGTACCGCAATGGCAGAGCCAACTTCGATATGCTAGAGCGAGTGAGTCCAACCGATCCAACCGATATTCCCGGGTATAGGGAGGTTTTGCATAATAACATTGCGTACGTGGGAACGTCAATCATCAATGACAATCATCCTCCGGAAAATGTAACGAATAATTCCTGGACCATTAACGGCGGTCTGACCATCTCGGATGCAGATTTTGAAAGTGTGGATATCAGCCAATTATCTGCACCTAGGAAAGCAGACGGCAGCTTACCCGACGTGACATTTTTGCGTCCTATACCTTCTAGTCCTCTACACGCATACGGTTTAGGATACCTTGCCGATCAAACACGATAACAACATCGCTCGGACCACAGAGGCCCTTCTTTAGATGACTTCTGCACTTGTCGGAAGTCATCTCTTTCTTATTTTCGAAACCAGGATGGTGTTACCTATGAAGCTCAAGACCTCTCTACCAATAGCAATAGTCCTAGGTCTTGGAATTGCCGGTCTTACGTGGTTTATCAATCATCCATTCGCCGACCCGAATAGTGGGATGAATAACATCAATGATGAAATCACCCTGCCAAAGACAGAAAGCATCGAGATTGGGAATGGAATCGACATGGAATTCGTTCTCATTCGTTCTGGATCGTTTACAATGGGGTCTTCCTTGCATGCAGGAGACGGGGATGAAGCTCCGGAGCACAAAGTGACGATCACGAAACCGTTTTATCTAGGAAAATACGAGGTCACTCAGGAACAATGGGAGGACATTATGGGGTACAACCCAAGTCAATTCAAAGGGGATCGGCGTCCGGTCGACAGCGTGAGTTGGGAGGAAGCACAGATTTTTTTGAAAAAACTGCAAGACAAAACCGGACAGAAATTCGGTTTGCCTACGGAAGCGCAATGGGAATATGCCGCGCGCGCGGGGACAAGGACGACATGGGATTTTGGCGATAGCGAATCGATCTTAGGCGACTATGCTTGGTTTGGGGAAAATTCCGGGGACGAGACTCATCCGGTGGGGCAGAAAAAGCCGAATGCTTGGGGACTATTCGATATGTACGGGAACGTTCAGGAGTGGTGTAACGATTGGTATGCAAACCCATATCCCGAGGGAGACGTATCCGACCCGCAGGGTCCAGGTTCGGGGGATTCACGAGTGCTGCGCGGAGGGGCTTGGGGAGACGACTTTACTATGGTACGCTCCGCCTACCGTAACGCTTCCGGAGCCGACGCCAAGACCCCCGGCATCGGCTTGAGAGTCGTAATGATCATAGAGTAGATCGAGAACAGGGGCCCGCTCGGCGCGATCCGTTCGGGCCTCCTTCCTAAGTCTCTTTGCTTTGCTTGCGGTATGCCCTGGGAGAGGTTTGCACGATCCGCTTGAACATTTTGCCGAAATGCGAGAAGTTATCGAATCCGACCTGTTCGGATATTTCCGTAATGCTCCAGTCCGTCTCGCGTAGCAGTCGTTGCGCTTCCCTGCATCTAACAATGTTGATGTATTCGGTAAGGCTGAACCCCGTCGTTTCCTTGAACATCCGGCTCACATAGCCGGGACTGATGTAAAACTTTTCGGACAGCGTTTGAATCCGGATCGTTTCGCGGAAGTTTGCATTAATGTATTGGATCATTTCGGTTATCTTCTGCTTGATGGGCGTCGGCTCCTCCTCGTACGTATCGCTTCGCCTTGCGGCGAAGCGCGATGCCAGAAGCAGCAGCCCCGAGGCGATATGTCTCAGCTGCAGCTCGTACCCGGGCAATGCTCCGCAGAGCTCGTCGAAGAAGCTGTGAATAAGGGTTTCGAATTGAAGTTTTTCCTTCATGGTAAGGCGTAGCACTCGGCTTCCCCGAAGCGGAGCCAACAGCAGCTCGGTCTCCTCCGGGGAGCAGCGTTCGAAGAAGGGCATCTCATAGTAATATACGACGCGTTCATGATTCGGGACGCCGATGTCACGAGATTTGTGGACTTCATTCGAGTCGATCAGCACGAGGTCGCCTGCTCGAAGGCGATAGGTCCGGTCCTTTATAAAAAAGCCTCGTTCCCCGGAGAACAAGTAATACATCTCATAGCAGCGGTGGATATGGAATCGGTTCATCGTGTAATGACCGACGCGTCGGTCGTATTCCATATGGAAAGGGTCCTCCTGCCTTCCATAACGTAATGATCGAGGCAAATTCGTATTCATCCGCCCTCACCCCTTCGCTCCTTCATGTTACTTGTAGATTAGCAAACGAGGAGAAGGATGACGATAACATCTCGATTGAACGCAATAAAGTCCAATAAAATCAAAAAATACCCATAAAACGGTTCGAGGTAAATCAAAAGAATGTAATTGCAAGAACCGCGGACGGTTGTAATAATAGAAGTCTAACTACTGGAAATAAGGCAGTGAAACCGATGGCTAATCAAGTGGTTTCTTTTTTACGCAAGGCTCGCTTCTCGGGAGGGGCATGGAGCGGGGCGTTTTTTCGCAAAACCTTGATCTATATTCTCTTTATCGCCAGCATTCCGGGCTTGCTCCTAGGAGCGGGAATGCATTTCCTCGTGACCGGACAGATCGAGCGGGAGCTGCTGAGCCAACATGAGGAACAAATTCATCAGCATGCTCGCAACGTGGACGAACAACTCTCTTATTTGGAAATTTCTTTATCCCATTGGGCGTTCGAACCGAATTTCGATGAACGGATGCGGTCCGTCGACTATTCCTACGACTTTCAAGCCACGCGCGACGTGAATCAATATTTGCTTGCCAAGGCGAGCTCCCACCCCTTGATTTACAGCGTCGAACTTTACATTAATGGCACCCAACCGCTGCTCTTTAATCCTAGCCATACGCTATTGGAGATCGACGAACGGGAACAAATTGAGTATTTCCATACGTTAATACATAACCGGGGGGCTCTGTTTTGGGAAAGCAGGAGCCTCGACGGACATAACCCATTGAAGCTCATCCATACCATTCCTGGGGACAGTTCGAATCCGTTCGGCTTCTTGGCCATCACATTAGACGAAAACAAAACAAAGGGGATTTTGAAAACGTTAACAACGCAAGGCGGCGGCACCTCGCTTCTCGTCGACCGGGATCGGGGGATTATGGCTTCCGCGAGCGACACCGAGGATGCCAAGGAACTGGATCAGGCGCTGTGGGAAAAGGTATCCGCCGAAGCTCGGGATCGAGGTTCGTTCAGATATTCATGGAACAATAACAATTATTCCGTCTCCTTCGGAACCTTCGACCGGGTCAACGGCGAGTGGATGTTTATCAGCGCCGCTCCTATGACGGCGATTACGTCGCCCGTTGTATTTATTTCAAAGACCATTCTGTATGTAAGCTTGACCGGGCTGTTGCTCGCGATCGGCTTGTCGCTCCTTGTCTCCAAACGAATCTATTCGCCGGTCGGTCGATTGGTCGGTCTGCTGCGCGGCGAGTCGGATAGTCAAGAAGGTGATGAATTCCAATTTCTGGAGGATCAGTGGCGTACTTTGCGGGCGGAGAGCTCGACACTGCGATCTAAGCTTCGAGAGCAGCTTCCCTTGATGAAAGAAGGGTTCCTGCTTCAATTGCTTCATGGTTATCTAGGCGCCTTCTCGGAGCGGGAATTGGTCGATCGCATGAGCTTGCTCGGCTGGAATGTGGAGAAGCAAAGTTTTGTAGTCGCCCATATTCAGTTAACCGGGTTTGCCGATTCCGGAGGAAGATTTTCCTCGAAGGACGAGGAGCTTGTCACGTTCGCGGCGGCGAATGTCATCGAAGAGTTAGCTCAGTCCCGCTTTACGCAAGCCGAAGTCGTCAACTTCCACGATCTATCGATTGGTCTGCTGTTGCTAGTGCCCGAAGGCGCGGAATATCGGCATGACCTTCGACGGCTTTGCGACGACATTACCGAAGCGGTCAACAGGCTGCTGCGCGTGAGGCTCACATTGACGATCGGCCGCTGTGCTTCGTCACTCCGCAATGTCCCGCATCTGTTTCAGGAGGTGAAGGAAGCGTCCATCTACAGGGATTTCGATGACCGAAACCAAGTCATCGACATCAACGAGCTCGAACTGACGGAAGCCGATAACGAGATGAGTTACTCCTTCGCGCTCGAGCGCGAGTTGATTCAATATTTGCGCATGGGCCAACGAGAAGGAGCGGAGCGGACGCTTGAGGAGTTTCTTAAAGAATTGACCTCCGGGGGCAGGAGGGAGACGGTCGTCCAGCAAGCGCTGCTGCAGCTATTGGGAAGAATGATGCATACGATGCTGCACAGCGGCGTCAACCCGCATACCTTGTTCAAGGGCGCGAATATGTTCGATCGGTTGTCGCAGTTCCGCGAAGCGGACGAAATGCTGCAGTGGATGAAATCGGAGGTTATCGCTCCCTTCGTCGAGGAGATGTCCGATCGTTCGAACGATCATCTGAAGCAAGTCGTCGACAAGGTCATCGCGTACGTGAACGATAACTACATGCGCCAGGATCTTTCGTTAGAGAGCTGCGCCGAGGTGGCGGGAACGAACCATTATACGTTAAGCAGAGCTTTCAAGATGTACGCGGGGAAAAATTTCATCGACTACTTGACGGAAGTAAGAATCGAGAAAGCGAAGGATTTAATTCGAGATACAGGACTGAAGATGTACGATATCGCCGAGCGAGTCGGCTACCAGAACAGTTATTTCAATCGAATCTTCAAGAAGCTCGAAGGCGTCACTCCGAGACAGTATCGCGAGTTATGCCGCAAATCGTAAGGGGGAAGCGGAATGCAGCGAAAGTCGGTTCTTTCTATCATGTCAGGTTGGCTTGTTCTCGTCGCGTTCCTGCTTTGTTCGGCTTGCGGCAATCGAACCTCCGCGATCGCGCTGCAGCATGCCCCGTTCAAAATCAGCGTCATGCTGCCCACGTATGCGAATCATCCGCTCCCCGATGATACGAGTCCGGTGCTGGAGAAGCTGGAGGAATATACGAATTCGGATGTTGAGCTGGTATGGGTCCCTTACTCGACCTACAAGGATAAAACGAAGATCACGTTATCGTCGCTAAAGCTTCCGACCGTGATCGTAATCCCCGACAAAAGCCCCGAATTTATCAGCGCGGCGCGGCGCGGCGTGTTTTGGGAGCTGGGGCCTTATTTAGCGGAGTTTCCGAACTTGAGTCAGGCGAACGAAGCGGTGCTCTCGAACACCTCGATCGACGGGAAAGTGTACGCGATCTATCGGGCAAGGGATTTGGGGCGGTACGGCGTCACGATCCGCAAGGATTGGCTGCAGCATGTAGGGCTCGAACAGCCGCGCACGCTAGATGAGTTTTATGAGGTGCTGAGGGCCTTTACTTTTGACGACCCGGACCGCGACGGACGCGAAGACACCTACGGGTTAGTCGCTACGTATTACCCTTCTACTTTCGATGTAATTCAGACTTGGTTCGGCGCTCCGAACCGTTGGGGCGTGGACGAGACGGGGAACTTGGTGCCGGCTCATCTAACGAAGGAATACAAGGATGGGCTTCGTTTCCTTAAGAAGCTTTATGACGAAGGGCTGATGAATCCCGGTTTTGCCGTGATGGATCCGAAATTTTGGCTGGAGCCGCTTATTCATGGCGAGGCCGGCGTACTGGTGGACGTCGCCGATCAAGCGCAGCGCGCAGCGCATGAAATTCGGAAAGCCTACGGGTTGGAAGATGTGATCGACGTGTTTTCCGGGGTGGAAGGTCCCCAAGGGATGAAGCTCCCGTCGACGTCCGGCTACGACGGGATGTTGGCCGTCTCCAAGTCGGCGGTGAAAAATGAGCAAGAGCTGCGGCACGTCTTGAGTTTTCTGGATAAGCTGAACGACGAGCAGATGCAAATTTTGCTTTACAACGGAATGGAAGGCAGACATTATCGGAAATCGCCTGAATCCATGAAGACGGACTTTAGCTATGAGATAGATAGTTTGAAGCAAATGCTGATGTTTATCCCCGGGCCTCGCCACCTGATCTCGGCCGATTCGCCGATCCGGAGGAAAGTGAAGGAGGTTATCAAGGCGAATGAATCGCTCCTGCTGAACAACCCGGCGGAGGAATTCATTTCGGACACGTATATGAAGAAGGGACTGTTGCTGGATACGATCGTCAGCGACGCCCGGACCCAGTACATTATCGGCCAGATCGACGAAAAAGGTTGGGAAGAGGCAGTGCGGCGGTGGCGGCAAGAAGGAGGGGACGAGTACATCCGGGAGATGAACGAGCAATGGCAGCGAGCCCGGTCGCCTTCGACCGGAACAGAGTAAAGGTAGGGATGAGTAAACCGTACGGCAGCGAGCAAGCGGGAACCGACCGCATTTCGCCGCCGTGCGGTTTTTTTGCATGCAGGAAGAAATTTTGCGAGAAAGTGCAATTTTTCCGGTTCAACATTGTGCGATTGATGGGAAAAAATTGCCGCCCAATAATGCAAATGTAAGCTCAACCAAATTAAACGAAAAGAGGGAGCAAGAAAGATGAAGAAGGTATGGCTGGCAGGATTCATTTTTGTATGTATGCTTGTCGCGGCCTGCAGTTCCGGAACATCCGTCGACGTCGGCGGCGGAGAAGCCGAGCCGCCCGCGCAGGAGCCGGCTGCGACAGGCGGACAGAAGGAAGCGGAAACGGAAACGCCCGCCGCGGGGGACGACGGTCCGGCCGAGCTTGTTTTCTACTCGACGAGCAAAGACAGCGAGGAGGCGTTCAACGAACGATACGGCGACGCGATTCGCGAGCAATTCCCGAATTACACCATTAAGTACATTCAGCGCGTGCCGGAGTCGACCGATCTGGAACAGCTGATCGCTTCGGGCCAGCGGATCGATATCCTATGGGATTCTTTGGGTTCTTTCCCGGGGTCGATGATCAATCACGATTTGAAGTTCGATATGAGCGAGCTGCTCGAGAAGCACGGCGTAGACTTGTCGCGCTTCGAGCCGACCTTGATCGACGCCGCGAAACAGCTTGGAGGCGGCGCGATTTATGGGTTACCGGTGGAAAACAGCACGAAGGTCATTTTTTACAATAAAGATATTTTCGACAAGTTCGGCGTTGACTACCCGACGGACGGGATGACCTGGGAGCAGCTTCACGAACTGGCCAACCGATTGAACGTCGAAAGCGACGGTGCGGTATATACCGGATTTTCCCCGCCGGTAAACTCCATGGTGCTGCAAAACAGCTACTCCATGCCGTTGATCGATCCGGAGACGCAGCGGTCGACCTACGGCGACGAGATGTGGAAAAAGATTATCGAAACCGAGCTGCTTTCTACTGCGAACAATCCTACGGTAAAGAAGGCAATGCAGCAGTACCGGAAAGGGAACTTCCAGAACCTGGACCAATTCTATAAGGATAAGGTGCTTGCGATGTGGCCCGAAGGGCAGTTGCTGCCGATCCTGTTCGATGAAGAACTGTCGCAGATGAACTGGGATATGGTCGCCATGCCGACGTATTCGGATAAGCCGGGCATCGGGTATCAATCGTACCCGATCTTCTTCGGCATTACCAACCAAGCCGAGAACAAGGACGCAGCGATGAAGGTGCTCAAATTCCTCGTCTCCGACGAGTTCCAGCTCGCGCATTCGAAAAAAGGAAATATGACCTCGCTCGCTAACGAAGAAATCATGAAGGCGATGGGGTCGGAGAGCGCGTTCAAGGACAAAAATTACGGAGCATTTTTCTATAACAAGTTTGCTCCGGTCCGACCGCTGTCCGAAGTCGATACGAAGGTGAACGCCTTGTCGCCGATGACAAACATGCTGCGAGGCGTTATTAACGGGGAATACGACATTAATACGGGGCTGCGCATGGCGGAAGAAGAAGTCAATAAAGCGATCGACGAAGCGTTGAAGAAATAACGTCATCCATCGTGAACAACGGGGAGGAACGTCGTTGCGTAACCGATTTCTCGGCGCAAGGACGTTCCTTCATCATATAGACCAGGTTCCAGGAGGTGCGGGGGCATGGCAAGGATTTTGTTCGACCACGTGTACAAGCGGTACGGGAGAGACAAGGCGGCTGTCGTCAAGGATTTCCAGCTTGAAGTGAAGGATAAGGAATTCGTCGTCTTCGTCGGACCGTCGGGCTGCGGGAAGTCGACGACGCTGCGAATGATCGCGGGATTAGAATCAATATCCGAGGGCCGGGTTTGGATCGACGATGTGGTCGTGAACGATATTCCGCCGAAGGATCGGGATATCGCCATGGTGTTTCAAAATTATGCGCTGTATCCCAACATGACGGTGTACGAAAATATCGCTTTCGGCCTTCGGCTGCGCAAGCTGCCGAAGCATGAAATCGATCTGAGCGTGAAAAGGGCGGCCAGAGTGCTCGAAATCGAGTCGTACCTGGAGCGTAAGCCGAAGCAGCTGTCCGGCGGGCAGCGTCAGCGCGTGGCGCTCGGGCGGGCGATCGTCCGTAATCCGCAGGTGTTTCTCATGGATGAGCCCCTCTCCAACTTGGATGCCAAGCTTCGCGTTCAGATGCGGACGGAGATCATCAAGCTGCATAAGCAGCTCGGCGTGACGACGATTTATGTGACGCATGACCAGACGGAGGCCATGACGATGGGCAGCCGAATCGTCGTCATGAAGGACGGTGTCATTCAACAGGTCGATACGCCGGAGGCGATCTATAACCGGCCGCAAAACATGTTCGTGGCCAGCTTTATCGGATCGCCGCCGATTAATTTTATCGAAGGCAAGGTGCTGGAGAACGCCGGGCAGTTGGAATTCCACACCCGCAGGTTCGCCTTGGCGATCCCGGACGGCCAAGCGATTACGCTGCGGGAGCATCGTATGGTCGAGAGAAACGTCATACTCGGCATTCGTCCGGAAAATATCAGCATGGACCCCATCGTATTCGCCGCGTTCCCGGACGCCGTCTTCCACGGCATACACAAATTTAACGAACTGATGGGAGCGGATCGTTACCTGTACGTGGACGCCGGCCTGCAGCAGGACATCGTCGTGCGGACGAATCCAAGGAACGAGGCGAACGACGAAGAGCGGATCCAACTCGTGATGGATATGAACCGGGCGATGTTCTTCGATCCGAAAACAGGGGAACGGCTGCAGTAACTCGAGCAGCGGGAGGGAGGTTCCGTAGTGTGTTCCAGATGACGAGAAAGAAGTTCGGGCTTGCAACGATCGCAATTGCGCTCTCGGTGTCGGCGACGGTCGGCTACCTGACGCCATTAGACGGTTCGGAGGCGACTGCCTCGGCGGGGGAGACGACGAAGCCGGCGAAGACCGCCGAACAGACGACGGACAACCGGGCGCCCGGCGAGTTCGAGCCTTACTATTTGGAAGTGTTGGAAAGCTGGCGGGAAGCGGGCATCCAGGACGCGAACGCCGCAGTCGTCATCGAAGGCGATCGGCCGGTTCGTCATTCCGACGGGGCGACGTTCCGAGTGGGACCGTATAACGGCCGGGACGACGTACTGGTGTGGACGAACGCAGCGACCCATTGGATCGAGTACGAAGTGGAGATCGAACAACCGGGTTTATACGAGATGGTGCTTCATTATCATTCCTATCGCGACGCTTCGTCGAAGGTGGGGAGCTACCGCCCTGCGATGTTGGCGGTATCGATCGACGGGCGGTACCCGTTCCGCGAGGCAAGGGCCTTGAAGTTTCCCAGACACTTTAAGGATGCGTTCCCGCTGAAGACAGACGAAAACGGCGATCACATCCGTCCGAAGCCCATCGAAATCGAAGCCTGGTACGAGCGGAGCTTTACGGATTCCGATGGGGCGTACGCCGAGCCTTTCCGATGGCATTTCACCGAAGGCAAGCACACGCTGCGCCTACAAAGCTATGAATCGATCGTGATCGAACGCATCGAGCTAAGACGTCCTGAGCGCGCAGTTCCTTATCGGGAATACGCCGAAACCATTCCGGACGCCGCTGGCGGATCGCCGTTCGTCGTAGAAGCGGAACTTATGAAGGAGAAAAACGACGTCGCACTTCAGATCGAAGCCGATCAGGATGCGTTCATGACGCCGCCGGCAAACAACAAGCGCTTATTTAACGCGGTCGGAGGCAATCGATGGTCGACCGGCGGGGCTGCCGCTACATGGAAGTTCACGGTTCCCGAATCCGGCAAGTACCATATTGCGGCGAGAGCGTACCAAGGGTACCGGTCCAATCAGCTAGTGTTTCGCAAAATATTAATCGATGGCAGCGTTCCGTTCGAGGAACTGCAAGCGTACCCGTTCCCGTATTCGAACGGTTGGCAGGGTGTCCCGCTTGCGGACGCCGATGGCAAGCCGTTCTCGATCTACCTCGAGAAGGGCGAACACACGTTGACGTTAGAGACGACCTACGGGCCGTTCAATCCGATCGTAAAGAAGCAAGAAGCTGTCTCGCGGGCGCTTACGAAGCTGTCGCTGGAGCTAAACGCTATCGCGGGAGGGCAAGCCGATCCATTCCGCACTTGGGATATCGGGCGAAATTACCCGGGGCTGCTGACGGGGCTAGAGGCCGTCGCGGAAGACATCGCATGGATGGCGGAGGAACTGCTCCGCGTGAACGGCAGGACGGACAACAACTCGCAGACATTGTCCACGGCGGCGCGGGATATTCGGGAATTGCTCGCCAATCCGAACGATATCCCTTATCGGCTCGACGATCTCACGACGATTCAATCCAAAATCAGTTCGATCCGCGGCCCGCTCACGAGCGGCCCGCTCCTGTTGGATAAGTTTTATTTCGTTCCCGCGGGAGAACCCTTCCCGCGTATGGAGGCGACGATGTGGGAAAAGCTGAGCGCCGCCGCAACATCGTTCGTCCAATCCTTCAATGAACGGGATCGGCTTTCCGACGACGACGAGGTCGTGAACGTCTGGGCGAATTATGGGCGGGATTACGTGAATGTGCTGCAGGACATTGCGGATCAATATTTCACGCCGGAAACCGGAATTAAGGTCAAAGTCGACCTGCTGCCTAACGAGCAGCTGCTCGTTCTGGCCAACGCCGCGGGACGCGCTCCCGATGCAGCGATCGGCATCACCGAAGGCCGGCCGATCGAGATGGCGATCCGCGGCGCGGTGGAGGATCTCTCCGTCTACCCGGGGTTCGATTCATTGTACGAAAGCTTCTCGCCAGGAGCGATGCTGCCTTATTACTACGACGGCGGATATTATGCTTTCCCAGAGACGCAGCGGTTCAACGTGCTCTATTACCGCAAGGACATCATGGATTCGCTGGGTCTGCAGGTGCCGGAGACGTGGGAGGACGTCATCGCGATGCTTCCGGTGCTGCAGCAGAATAACTACAACTTCTTTTTGCCCCCGGATTTCCAGACGTTCTTCTACCAGAATGGGGCGGAGTTTTATACCGATGACGGCATGAAGACGGCGTTGGATATGCCGGAAGCGTTCCAAGCTTTCCGGGCGCTGACCGACTTGTTTACGATTTACGGCATCGATCAACAGGTGAGCAGCTTCTACCAGCATTTCCGCGACGGCACGATGCCGATCGGCATTGCGGATTTTAATATGTATTTGCAAATGACCGTCGGCGCGCCGGAGCTGCACGGTTGGTGGGGCATGGCGCCGCTGCCGGGCGTGCCGGGAGATGACGGGCAGATCGAACGCTGGACCGGAGGAAACCAGAGCGCGGCGATGATTTTCGAAAAGGCCGCCAATAAAGACGAAGCCTGGAAATTCTTGCAGTGGTGGCTCTCCGCGGAAACGCAGCAGCGTTTCGGTTCCGACTTGGAAGGGTTTTATGGCGTGGCTTTCCGTTGGAATACGGCGAACGTGGAAGCCTTCTCGCGATTGCCGTGGACCCGGGAGGAGCTCGCTGTCATGCTCGAGCAATGGAAATGGTACAAGGACATGGCGAATATACCGGGATCTTACTTTATCGCGCGCGAAATCAACAACGCCTGGAATCGAACCGTGTTGGACGGGATGAATTACCGCGAATCGCTGGAAGAAGCCGTTGCGAGCATCAACCGCGAGCTCGAACGGAAAGCGGTGGAATTCGGTTTTCGGGCGGACGACGGTTCGGTGTTGAAAACATACAATCCGCCGAAGGTCGAAACGCCATGGGAAGGAGTGGAGCCTTATGCGGAACGCTGAAGTCGCCGTCAACACCGTTCGTCGGTCTATCGGAACAACGAGAGCTTACCGCGCGAAGCAGCTTTGGAGGCGAATGAAGGCATACCGGCTGTCATACCTGTTTATCGCCCCGTTCATGATTTGCTTTACGCTGTTCATTCTCGTTCCGGTCCTCGCGGCGGTCGGGCTCAGCTTCACGTATTTCAACACGATTCAACCGCCCGCGTTTACCGGGTGGGACAATTTTCAATATTTATTTTCGCAAGATGTATTGTTTTTAAAATACGCCTTGCCGAATACGCTGAAGTTCGCCGTCATCGTCGGCCCCGGAGGATTGCTGTTATCCTTCCTGCTGGCGTGGCTGATCGCGCAAATTCCGGACCGGTATCGACTGTGGTTCGTGTTGGCGTTTTATGCGCCGTCACTGACCGGAGGCGTCGTTATGCAGATCATTTGGACGCCGCTGTTGTCGGGGGACAGAATTGGGTACTTAAACAGTTTCTTGCTCAATTTGGGCTTGATCGACGCGCCGCAGCTGTGGACGCTCGATCCCGCATATTTAATGAACTCGATGATCGCGGTAACGCTTTGGTCCAGCATGGGCGTCGGATTTCTCGCGATTCTCGCGGGCATTCTCAACGTCGACCCGATCCTGTACGAAGCAGGACGGCTGGACGGAATCAAGAGCCGATTGCAGGAAATTTGGTACATTACCATTCCCTACATGAAGCCGCAAATGCTGTTCGCTTCGGTCATGGCGATCGTGAGCGCCTTCAAAGCGGGAAAAATCGGGGAGCAGCTGTCGGGACAAAGCCCAACGCCGCAATACGCCGGCCATACGCTCGCGAACCACATCGACGATTACGGATTGATCCGGTTCGAGATGGGCTATGCCGCAGCCGTCTCGTTGGTGCTGCTTCTAATGATCTATCTGTTTAACAGACTCAGCTGGCGATTGTTCGGCAACAAGGAGGAGTAAGATGGCTAGACGAATGCTTGAGACGGCGTCGTCGTTGTTTCGGCGGAGAAGGCCGAAGCTATTTCGGATGGACTCGACGCAGCGCTGGTTAATCGTGCTGCTGGGCGCCGGCGGGCTGCTGATGCTGCTTCCCTTGATTTATATCTTCAACCACGCGCTGAAGCCGTTTTCGGAGTTGTTCATTTTCCCTCCGAATATTTTCGTGCGCGAGCCGACGTTGAATAACTTCGTCGAGTTGTTCGTCGTCACGCGGGACTCGGTCGTGCCGGCTACGCGGTATTTGTTCAACAGCGTGGCCGTCGCCGCGCTCGGGACGGCGGCGGTCGTCGTCGTCAGCGCCTTGTGCGCGTATCCGCTGTCGAAACACAAGTTTCCGGGGCATAAGGCCATCTTCGCTACGATCGTCGTCTCTTTGATGTTCGTTGCGGAAGCGGTGGAGATCCCGAGATACGTCGTCATCTCGCAACTCGGGATTATGAACACCTATTGGGGGCACATCCTGCCTCATGTGGCGGCGCCTGTGGGCGTATTTCTCATGAAGCAGTTCATCGACCAACTGCCGAACGATTTGCTGGAAGCCGCGAAAATCGACGGCGCCGGCGAGCTGCGCGTATTCCTGAGCATCGTCGTGCCCGTGACGATGCCGGCCGTCGCGACCGTCGCCATTTTGCAGTTCCAAACGATTTGGAACGATACGTCGACGTCTGTCCTGTTCATGCAGGACGATGCGATGAAGACGTTCCCGTTTTTTCTATCGACCATTACCCAGAACTTGGCCAATTCGGTGGCAAGGCAGACGGCTGCCGCGGCGGCGGGATTACTCATGTTCCTGCCTACGCTCGTGATGTTCCTCGTGTTCCAACGCAAGGTCATCGCCACGATGGCGCATTCTGGCATTAAATAGCGCGGGGAGGTGTCGTCATGCTTCGAAACGGAGCGAGGTGGATCGGGACCGCGATCGTGTTATTGCTGTCGCTCGGCTTGCTCGATCCGGGAACGGCCCGCGCGGACGTCATGTATTGGACGTTCACGAAAGACGGCTACGGACGGCTGATCGATGCGCAGCCGGCCTACTATCCTACCGGCATGCTGGGGAAAGACATTTACGCGGAGGATCCGGAACGACCAGGCAACCTTATCATTTCCCCGTTGTCGGATCCACAGGACGTATTCGTCGACGGGAACGATCACATTTATATCGCGGATACGGGCAACAACCGGATCGTGCATCTGAACGAACGCGGCGAGTGGGTGCGCAACATAACGCTGTCGAAAAGACCGTTCGCCTCTCCGAACGGCGTATTCGTCGACGAGCGAGGGTATCTATACGTCGCGGACACGGGGAATAAACGGGTCGTCAAGCTGGCGCCCGACGGCACGCTCGAGAAGGAATTTCCGGAGCCGAAGCACCCGCTCATTCCGAGCGATTACAAGTATGATCCTGTCAAAGTCATCGTCGACAAGCGCGGGTACATGTATATCGTCTCGCTCGGGGGATATTGGGGGATGCTCCAGTTAAATCCGGACGGCGAATTTCAGAAATTTTACGGCACGAACAAAGCGCCCTATACGTTCATCGACACGATCAAGAAGGCGCTTTACACCCGGGAGATGTACGAAAACGAGATGAGCAAGCTGCCTCCGCCGATCACGAATGCGACGTTGGACGAGCGCGGATTTATTTACACCGTCACGAGCACAGCGTCCAGCGAGCAGGTCAAAAAGCTGAATTTCCGAGGGGCCAACATCCTTTCTCAATTCGATAAATTCGGCAGCGCGAATCAAAGCTTCGGCGAGCGCAATCCGTTCGACAGAAGGTTTGGAACGGAAGCCGCTCCCCAACTGACGGACGTGGCCGTCGACGCTGCAGGGAACTTCACGGTGGTAGACACCAACTTCAACTATGTCAGTCACTACGACGCTAACGGGAATCTTTTGTTTTTCTGGGGCGGCGATTTTTCCTCCGGCGCGACGCAGCTCGGCCTCGTGAAAAACCCGGTCGCGGTCGAATTGAACTCGCGAAACGAACTGTTCATTTTAGACTCGGAGGAAGGCGTGCTCCAATCGTTCGCAATGTCGGAATTCGGCGCCAAGGTGTACGAGGCGAACCGATTGACGCTGTCGGGAAGGTATGAGGAGAGCGAAGGGCTGTGGCGGGAAGTGATCCGGCTGAACGCCCAATACAACCCCGCCGTCATGGGTCTGGCGCGCGCCGCTTATAAGAAGGGCGATTTCGAGGAAGCGGCAGAATTGTTCCGCATGGCGGGCAACAAGAAGGGATACTCGGAGGCGTTCTGGCAAATTCGTCTGCAATGGTTCCAGAAGCACTTCTCGACGGTCGCGACGGCTGCCGTGACGGCGATCGCAGGTTTCTTGCTTGTCGATAAATTTACGAAAAACGCGCCGTTCCGCCGCCGCGTCGCGAGACGGCCCGCGTCCCGCAGGGCATGGATCGTACAGCTGAAGCAGGCGGTATACGTCATGAAGCATCCGATCGACGGCTTCAGCGCGCTCCGCGCCGAGCGGAAGGGCGGTTATTTCGGAGCCGTGCTGCTGCTCTTTGGCGCTTACGCAACGGTGTTGCTGTCGCAGCTGTATACGGGATTCGTTTTTAGCAAAGGGCTGGTCGACGACATCGACGCGCTGCCGACCCTCATTCGGTTTCTGGCGATATGGTGCGGCTGGGTCGTTTGCCATTACCTCGTCGGTTCGATTTATCGGGGGGAAGCGCGGTTTCGGGACGTCTTCATTAGCAGCGCGTATGCGTTGGCGCCGCTGATCGCCATCGGGATGCCGCTTACGTTTGTTTCGAATTTCATGACGGAGTCGGAAGGCACGATCTATATATACTTGGAGAACGCCATGTACGCGTGGGTCGGCCTCATGTTCTTCTGGAAGGTGCATTCGGTTCAAAATTACGACTTCGGCGAAACGGTGTACAGCATCGTCATGTCTGTGCTAACGATGGCCACTTTGGGAGCGCTGCTTTTTATTTTATTCGGGTTAACGAATGAACTCGCGATTTTCGTTTATGAAGTGTATCAGGAGGCGATGCTCCGGTGATGAAGCTATGGCAATTCAGAAAATCCGCGGCGGCGCTGCTGTTCCTGCTTATCCTTCTTTGGGCGGCGTCCCGCGTGGACGTTAGCTTTCGTCAAGAGGCGGGCGCTTCAAGCGATCCGCCGTCCGCCGCGAGCGTGCCGAAGGCGGAGCCGGCGCTGCCGGACGAAAGCCGCTTTCGGCTCGTCTCCGAGACGGACGCGCTGCGGCTCAAATTGGACGACGCAACCGGGCATTTTCTCGTCGAGGATAAACGGGAAGGGACCGTATGGCGTTCTTATCCAAATCCGGAACAATGGGAGAACGAGACGGTCGGCGGCCTGTGGAAGCAGCATCTGGCGTCGCCGCTGATGTTCGAATACACGGATTTCCATGTCTATAACACGAAGCCGAAGTTGACGAATTTCCTCGCCCTCGGCGGCACCGTGAAGGAGATAACTGAAATACCGGGCGGCGTGCGTTTGGTATACGACATGCCTGCGCTGGAGCTGTCGATTGCGGTGCAACTTCGCATCGTGGACGATTACGTGGAGACGAAAATTCTAGACGAGGGGCTTGCTGAAGGCCGTTACAGCATGACGTGGCTTCGGCTGTATCCGTTCTTCGGCGCGGAGCAGTCGACGGGGCAGGAAGGGTATATGTTGGTTCCTGACGGATCCGGCGCGTTGATAACCTTCGATGCTCACACTTCCGCGTCCCGCCGCGTGTACGAAGAGCGCGTATTCGGGGCGGATCGGTCGTTCGACAACGACCCCAGCTCGCGGCTCCCGGTCACGATGCCCGTGTTCGGCATGAAATCCGGCGCCAAAGCGTTCCTCGCGGTTATGGAGGAAGGCGCGGAGTACGCCAAGGTGTATGCTTCTCCGGCGGGGATCTACAGCCAATACAACTGGATCGCGGGACAGATGCTGTACAGATCCACGTATTACCAAGTGACGAATCGGAACAAAAACGCCGGCTTCATTACGTACAACAAGGAGGAGCGGTTCGGCACCGATCGGACCGTGAAGTATTTCTTGCTGGGTGCGGAGGATGCGGATTACGTCGGCATGGCGAAGCGATACCGGCAATATTTAATGGATGAGGCGGGGATGACCCGGCTCGTTCCGGCCACGGAACACTTGCCGTTGTACGTTTCGGTGATCGGCGGAGGTCAGAAGAAGGGTGTGCTCGGAGAGCGGTTCGTCCCCATTACGCCGTTCGATCGAGCGGCCGAGATGGTGGAGTCGCTCAAGGCGCAAGGCGTCCGCGAAATCAATCTTACGTTATTGGGCTGGCAGCAGGACGGGTATACATCGTTTGGCGGATACGCCCCTCCGGACGAGCGGCTCGGCGGCACGGAAGGATTGAAAGCGCTGATCGAACGCGCCGACGCCGCGAACATTCCGGTACAGCTTGCGTTAAATTACGAGGCGAACAGTACGGGGATCCATGGCTTTAAGCCGGCGTATCACGGCATGCGGGATCTGGCGGGCACCCTGCTGGAGGCCAATATTTGGCGTTCTTCGCGCGATACCACGTTGGTCAGCTACGGTTTTACGAAGCGCGTCTTCCTGGAAGACTTGCAGCGTTTGAAGGCGCTCGGCGCGGACGGCCTGCTGCTGCAGTGGGGTGCGCAGTTCTTGAACAGCGACTTCAACGAAACATACGGCGCTAGCCGAACCGAGGCGGCGGAGCGTCAACTGTCGATGTTCCGCGAGGCGAAAGAGACCGTCGGCGCCGTTCACGGGACCAACCCGAATCTATATGTCGTGAACACGGTCGATCACATCCATGATCTTTACGATGACTATTCGTACGACTTATTCGCGGAACGCGCCGTTCCGTTCGCTCAAATCGCGCTGCACGGGCTTAAATCGTATACCTCAGGGTACGAGAACCAACGGGGGCAATTCCGCAACGAGTTTCTTAAAGATATCGAATACGGCGCAGCTCCGTCGTATTTGCTGACGCATACGCCGACCCGGGAATTGACGTCCGTCTACGGGCTGGAGCTTATGAGCACTACGTTCGAAGATTGGAAAGGGCAAGCCGCGGAGGAGTACTCGAGATACAACGAGGCGCTTGGGGACGTGCAGGACGAATTTATCGTCAATCACCGAGAGCTTGCGCCCGGCGTGCGCGAAACGACGTATTCGGGCGGAAAGCGCATTGTGGTCAATTATAATGACAACGACTACCGCGTCGGAGACATCGTCGTACCGGCCAAGGACTTCGCGGTCGTGGAAGGGGAGAAGTCGAGATGAGGCGGTTTCCGCGGCTCAGCGCCGAGACGATCAGCCGGGTGGAGGGAGGATTGTTCCTCGCGCCTTGGATACTCGGGTTCCTTTTATTTATGGCGTTCCCGATTCTGTACTCTTTCTATATGAGCTTTCATCAGGTACGAGTGCTGGCGACGGGCATCGAAGTGAAGTACAGGGGGTTAGAGAATTACAAATTTATCTTGTTCACGGACGGGAGCGTGTTTTACGACAATTTGATCCCGTTCCTGCAGCAGGCGTTATTTATGATCCCTATCATTCTCGTGTTTTCTTTGCTTGTCGCGATCATGCTGAACCGCAAGTTCGCCGGGCGATTGTTTTTCCGGGTCGTCTTTTTTCTGCCCGTCATCTTTACGACCGGCGAAGTCATCTATGAATTCATTAGCCAAGGCGAAGGCAGCGTTGGGTTTCTGGAAAGGTATAACATCGCCTCGTATATTCACGACATCTTTCCGGGCGAATGGGCGAGCTCGATTATGGCGGTCATGAATTCGATCGTGCTTGTTTTATGGTATTCCGGGGTGCAAATTCTATTGTTCCTAGCGGGCAGGCAGACGATTTCAAATTCCGTCTACGAGGCGGCCCGCATCGACGGAGCGACGCCTTGGGAGACGTTCTGGAAAATTACACTGCCGGGGATGATCCCGTTTATCCTGTTGAACGCGATCTATACGATCGTCGACTTGTTTACGTTCCCGACGAATCCCGTGATCAGCAGGGTGACGACGGAGGATTACGGAACGTCCAGCGCCCTCGCTTGGGTGTATTTCGGCGTCATCTTCCTTTTCCTGCTCGCCATGTATTTCATTTTTGCGCGCATGACCAAAACCTACAGGGAAGCTGCGTAACTAGAGGAGGAATCCGTTTCATGCTAAAGCCATGGATCGTCAATAAGGGGAAACGGGAGAAGCTGCCCTTGATTCGGGCTCCCCTACACAATTTGAAGAAAACGGTTCTGGGGTTGGAAGCGGACAGCGGGCTGCTGTTCAAATGCTTCCTGTACGTCGTGTTGATCGACACGGCGTACATCTATCTGAATCCGCTTCTGTACATGATTACGACGATGGTGAAAAATGCGGCGGATTTGATGGATCCCGCGGTGAACTGGATTCCGCGAACGATTTACGTAGGTGTGCTGCAGGAGGCATGGGAAAAACTCGATTATCCAAAGGCGTTCGTTACGAGCCTAACGATCTCGGGAACGATCGCCGTGCTGCAAACCGTCTCCTGCGCGGTAGCGGGCTATGCGTTCGCAAGGCTGAATGTACCGCTCAAAAATTTTTGGTTTTTCTGTTTGCTGCTTACGTTCATCGTTCCCCCGCAATTGACGGTGCTGCCGAAAATTTTGGCCGCCAGCCAGTTCGGACTCTTCGGCACGGCGCTTCCGTTCGTGCTGCCCGCGGCGTTCGGGTTAGGGCTTAAAGGGGCGCTGTTCGTCATCATTTATCGGCAATTTTTCTCGACGCAGCCGAAGGAGCTGGAGGAGGCGGCGAAGATGGATGGAGCGGGGGCGTTCAAGGTGTTCTACAAAGTAATGCTGCCCTTGGCGAAACCGGCCATTATCGTCGTGTTCTTGTTCTCCTTCGTTTGGAATTGGAACGATTCCTACAACCCTTCGGTGTTTATGCGCGGAGCCGAGCATCTGCCCTTGTCGGTCGGCATTACGCGCATGAACGAAGCGCTCGCCGCCGAGGCCGAGATGTTCGGGCCTTCGCTTTACCAAGATCCGCTAAAGATGGCGACGGCGTTTCTAATCATTTTGCCGACGCTGCTGATTTACATTTTTGCGCAGCGTTGGTTCGTCGAGTCGGTCGACCGCACCGGACTAGTGGAATAGCGGCATGGAAAGAGATGGGGGAACGGAGCGAAGGGATAGACGACCGAAAGTGGCTGCGGCTTATGAAGGGGCGGATCTGATCTTGTTACTGGCGATGCGGCCAAGGAACAATTAGCGGCAAAGGGAAGCGGAGACACGAAAGCAGCGGGCGCTAAGCATTATATTTACGGGAGGAATTAGACGAATGAAAACAAACGAAGTGCCGATCCGACTGCAGTGGCTGGGCGGGAAGGTGCCTAAGGCGTCGGTCGGGGTCACGTGGGGCGTGCCGTGGACGGAAGGCGAAATGCCGCGAGGCGAAACGTTCACGCTCATCTCGCCGTCGGGCCGGGACATTCCGGTACAAAGCTGGGCAACCGCTTATTGGCCGGACGGCAGCGTTAAATGGAGCGCGCATGCGGCTGTCGTGCCGCAGGACGAAACGGGGACAGGAACGTATCTCCTGCGTAGGAGCGCAGCTCCGCAGGTCGGCGCAGCACCGGAAATCGTCGTACGGGAACAGGAAGACTCGGTAACGGTCGATACGGGGGCGATTCGCTGCACGTTGAATCGTTCGGGGACGTCGATCATCCGTTCGATTCGCAGAGGAGAGAGAGAGAGCGTTACGGACGGCAAGCTGGTCTGCCTGCGCGAACAATCGACCGAGTCGATGAGCTGCCGCGTCACCAAAGAAGAGCGGTTCGTAGGGGAAACGCTTCGCGTATTCGTAGAGCAGACCGGCCCGGTCCGCGCCGTTGTGCGAATCGAAGGCTGGCATCGAAGCGAGCATGGGGAGTCGTCGTTCCTCCCGTTCACGCTGCGGCTGTATTTCTTCGCCGGCGAACAATCGTTCCGCGCGGTACATACCTTCGTATATGAAGGAGATCCTCATCAGGATTTTATTAAAGGGCTTGGGCTGCAGTTCACGGTCCCGACGGAAGGGCCGCTTTACCATCGACATGTCCGATTCGCGGGGGATTCCGGCTTGTTCCGCGAATCGCCGAAGACGCTTATGACATTCCGTACGAAGGGGAAGTATCGAGAACTGTTCGAGCGTCAGTTGGAAGGGGAAAGCGTAACGTTCGATCCTGCGGAAGACGAACGCTTCCTCGAACTACTCGACGATTCCGCCGTATGGGACAGCTTTAAACTTGTCCAGGATTCCGCGGATCACTATTCGATCTGGAAACGGACGAAAGAGGGCTGCAGTTGGTTGAAGGCCGCCGAAGGCCGCCGCTCCGGCGGGATGATGTACTTCGGCGGGGAGCGGGGAGGACTGGCGCTCGGCTGCAGAAACTTCTGGCGGAAGCACCCTTCCGCGTTGGAGATGCATGGCGCGAGCAAGGATGCCGCTGTCTTGACGGCGTGGTTCTGGTCGCCCGACGTCCGCGCCATGGATTTGCGACACTATGACACCGAGACGCACCTGATATCGTCTTACGAGGGATTCGAAGAGCTGCGCAGCACCCCGCACGGCATCGCCAATACGAGCGAAATGACTGTCTGGTGCACGGATCGCATGCCGAACAGTGACACGCTTCTGAGCATGGTCGAACTGGCCGATCGCCCTCCGTTGTTGGTTTGCGAGCCAGGATATTACCATCGCGCTAGAGCGTTCGGTTATTGGAGCCTTCCGGACCGAAGCACGCCGGCCAAGGCATGGATCGAAGACCAATTGGATGCCGTAATCGCCTTTTACAAGGAAGAAATCGAACTGCGCAAATGGTATGGCTTCTGGGATTACGGGGATGTCATGCACAGTTACGACCCTTCTAGACATGAATGGAGATACGATATCGGCGGCTGCGCTTGGCAAAATACGGAGTTGGCGCCGAACATTTGGCTATGGTACATGTTTCTGCGTTCCGGCCGCGAAGACATCTTTCGTCTCGCGGAAGCGATGACGAGGCACACGAGCGAGGTAGACGTCTACCATCTCGGCGAATACGCGGGACTCGGCTCCAGACACAATGTGATCCATTGGGGCTGCGGCTGCAAGGAAGCAAGGATCAGTATGGCGGGCTTGCACCGTTATTACTATTACTTGACCGGCGACGAACGTCTCGGCGACATTCTCGACGAGGTGAAGGATTCCGATTATGCGGCGGGGGATCTCGATCCGATGCGTTCGTATCTGGCGAAGGACGAATATCCGACGCATGTAAGGATCGGACCCGATTGGGCGGCGTTCGCCTCCAACTGGTTGACTCGCTGGGAACGGTTCGAAGATACCGCATACCGCGACAAACTGCTGGTCGGCATCGATTCGCTCAAGCGGCTGCCCTTCCGAATGAACACCGGACCCGTAATGGGGTACGATCCGAATACAGGGGAACTGCACCATCTGAGCGACGATAACTGGGGACGAACGCTGATGATTTGCATGGGCGGTCCGCAAACCTGGCTCGAGCTCTCCCTGATGCTGAAAGATCCGGAGTGGGAGGATATGATCGCCGAGGTCGGCGAGTTCTACAACTTGACGAAGGAAGAGAAGCTGGAGCGAACCGGCGGAGCGATCGGCAATAAGGGCAATTGGAGCTATCCTTATTTCTCCTGCGGTCTTGTCGCCTATGCCGCTAAGCGCATGGAGCGCCGCGACTTGGCACAGCTGGCATGGCAAATTTTACTGAGTTCTGGGCTCGGGGACGCGCCGCTTTCCGCGATGGAAAGCGCGGTTAACGAACGAGATTACGTCAGGCCGATTGCTCGGGAAATTCCGGAGATTTCGACCAACGCGGCGTCGCAATGGAGCATTAACGCGATGATGTGCTTGGAATTTATCGGCGACCAATTGCCGGAGACGCTTGAGCGGGCAAGGGGACAGGTTTGATCCAAGCGTCCCTCGGAAGCGTCAGTCGTAACCTACTCATATGGGAGAGATGGATATGGCGTTGCGTTTCGATTTCAGTCCCGGAGGAAGCGCGGAAGCCGGGCACGTAAAGGTAACCGATGCGGATGTGTACGACAAAGAGCAGGGCTACGGTTTCAGCGAGCGATCTCGGATGTCGGATAGTACGTTCCTCGTGGATATCGGGGACGGCAACTACCGAGTGACGGCGACGATCGGCGACGCGAAGGAGCCGGCCTGCACCACGGTTCGAACGAACGGCGAACGTCTCGTCGTCTTGAATCTTCGCACTGAAGCCGGACAATTCGCCCGCGAATCGTTCGCCGTGAACGTGCGCGGCGGCAGGCTTCGCCTTACGTTCGGCGGGCCCGCGCCGCGTATTCGGGCGCTGGAAATCGCAAAGGGGGAGGATCAGACGACGCTTTTCCTCGCCGGGGATTCCACCGTGTCGGATTGGAGCGCGGGGAAATACCCTGAATCGGGATGGGGCCAAGTGCTTCCGATCTTCTTCACGGATCGCGTGGCGGTCGCGAACCATGCGAAGAGCGGCCGAAGCTCCAAGAGCTTTCTGGCGGAGGGGCTTCTTGATGAGATACAGAAAGTCATGAAGCCCGGGGATTACTTGTTCGTCCAATTCGGTCACAATGACCAAAAGAAGGACGAGGAACGAAGTACGGAACCTTCCACGACGTACCCCGAGCATCTGCGCAAGTACATCGATGCGGCGCGAACGAAGGGGGGCGTACCCATACTCGTCACGCCCGTACACCGGCGTTATTTCGAACCGTCGGGAGAGCTGCGGAATACCCACGGCGAATATCTCGACGCGGCGAGACGACTAGCGGTCGAGGAGGGAGTGCCCTTAATCGACCTCGCCGAGAAGAGCAAGCAGCTTCTCGAGGAACTCGGTCCCGAAGGTACGAAATCTATCTTCCTCTGGGGCGAGCCCGGCGAGTGGACGAATTATCCGGAAGGCATCCAAGACAACACGCATTTTCAGGAGCGGGGCAGTCTTCGCATGGCCGAACTGGTCGTTCAAGGGATTGAGGAACTCGATCTCCGCCCTTTGGCTTTATACGTGAAGCAGCCGTCATTCCGTGACCGGATCGCGAACAGGCACGGATGATTCGTCGAGGTCTTCTGCGTTTAGGGGGTATCGCGTCACCGCGTCTTCGCGGTTTTCGGCGAACGCCCGGTAAGCTTGCGGTAGGAGCGGAAAAAATTCGAATAGCTGTTGAACCCCGACAGGAAGCAAGCCTGCGTTGGGGGATGCCCGCGCAGCATGAGTTCATCCGCCAGGCGTACCCGTTTGTAAATAATATATTGGTTAATTGAGTAGCCTGTCGCCTCTTTGAAGGCGCGGCACAAATGATATTTGTTTATATAAAATTTTCGCGTCAACGAATCGAGGTCCAGGTTGTCAGCGAGGTTGGAGTTGATATATTCCAGCACCTCGTTGATTTGGTGGTGGACCTTTTTCGCGGGGGCGGGGCGTTCCGTTTCGGAGATGCGGTTGATCGCGTGCAGTATTTGGGCAATGACGCATTTCGCGATAAATTCGTCTTCGGCGCTCCGCCGCGTAAGATGTCGCCGCAGCGTATCGAATAAATCGAGCAAGCCGGCGCTTGCGGCCGTCTCGGCTTTGATTTGATTGTCATGGCCCGGTTTGCGGTATTTGATGGAGCGGTAAAAATCGATTCCGTTCAGCAGAAACGGGGGCAGCAGCGTTTCGGTTAGCGTTAAGACGGCTCTCTCGTAAGGCAGTCGGTCGGAAATGTTGACGACATGCAGCTCGCTCGAATTCAACATGAGAATGGAATATGGCTCCAGCTCGTACCGCCCGCCTTCGATCGTGAAGCTTCCGGCGCCGCTAATGAACATATAGATTTCGTAACCGCTCTCATAATGGGGCTTATAATCCAGTGGGTTAGGTTTTTCGTCTCGGACGTGGCTGAAGCGGAACGAACCGTCCGCAGCCGCGTAACGGATATTTTGTTGTTCGGCAAGTTCCATCCGCAGCACCTCGCCCCCATAATAAAGCAAGATTTGCAATCTTTCAATCAAATACCGCGAAGATCTTCGAAAATATTACTGTTACCATGTAAAGATAGTACATCATCAACCATAAGGTGGGATACAGGTGACTACATTGCAAAGGGACCATGTACGAATGGGCGTCATCGGGCTCGGCAATATGGGCTCCAGCCATTGCTTACAAATCCACATTCATAAGAAGGTGCCGGGGCTCGAGCTGGGCGCCGTGTGCGACACGAGCGCGGAACGCAGGGAGTGGGCGTCCGGCAGCTTGCCGGGGGTTCCGGTTTTCGAGAACGCGACGGACATGTACAAGAGCGGGTTGATCGATGCCGTCTTGATCGCGGTACCGCATTACGACCATCCTTCCCTTGCAATCGAGGCCTTCGCCTACGGACTTCACGTTTTGGTCGAAAAACCCGCGGGAGTGTACACCAAGCAAGTCCTCGAAATGAACGCCGCCGCCGAGCGGTCCGATGCCGTATTCGGCATCATGTACAACCAGCGGACGAACCCGGTGTACCAAAAGGTGAGAGACTTGGTCCATAGCGGAGAATTGGGCGGCATCAAACGCGCGGTTTGGATCGTTACCGATTGGTACCGCTCTCAAGCATATCACGACTCAGGCTCTTGGCGGTCGACGTGGGCGGGCGAAGGCGGCGGCACGCTCATCAATCAGAATCCGCACAATCTGGATTTGTGGCAGTGGATTTTAGGCATGCCGAAGACGATCCGTTCCTTCGTCGGCTACGGCAAGTACTACGATATCGAAGTCGAAGACGATGTCACCGCATATATGGAGTTCGCGAACGGAGCGAGCGGCGTCTATATTACATCGACCGGAGAGCTGCCGGGCACGAATAGACTCGAAATTTCCGGAGACATGGGCAAAATCGTCGTCGAGCATAACGAGATCGCCTTCTATCGGAACCGGATCTCCGAGCGGGAGCACAATCGGACTAATACCAAGCCTTTCGGCAGAGTGGAATGCTGGAAATGCGCGATCCCCGTGGACAAAAACAGCGGCGAGCAGCATATCGGCATCATGAAAAACTTCACGAATGCCATTCTCCGCGGGGAACAGCTGCTGGCGCCGGGAGAAGAAGGCATCAACGGTCTACTGATTTCGAACGCCATCCATTACTCGAGCTGGACGGACAGCCTCGTGGATGTGGAGAAGTTCGACCATGATCGTTTTTACGAACTGCTGCAGGATAAAATCGCTAATTCCAAGGCGAAGAAGAACGTGGTTCAACAAGTCGCCGACGTCGCGGGCACCCATTAAGGAGGAGACGCTATTATGGCTAAGATTGCGGGAGCGCAGCTGTACACGGTCCGTGAATTCGTGAAAACGCCGGAGGCGATCGACGAATCGTTCCGGAAATTGAAGGAAATCGGGTATACGACCGTTCAAGCTTCGGGACTCGGTCCCATTCCGGCGGACGAACTGGCCGCCATCGCGCGCGCTCACGGCTTGAAGATCGTGCTGACGCATACGCCTTACGCGCGATTTACGGAAGATTTGGACGGGGTGATCCAGGATCATCATACGCTCGGATGCGGATTAGCGGGGATCGGCGGATTGCCCCAACAGTACAGGAATGCGGAAGGGTATTTCGCTTTCGCCAAAAAGTTTTCGAACATCGCCGACGAGCTCGGGAAAAACGGGCTGAAATTCAGCTATCATAACCATCATTTCGAGTTTCAAAAATTCGGCGGCAAGCTCGGGTTGGAAATCCTTATGGAAAACACGAATCCGGAAACGTTCCTCTTTACGTTGGACACGTATTGGGTGCAGGCGGGGGGAGCCGACCCGAGCGCATGGATCCGCAAGCTGGCGGGAAGAATCGAAGCCATTCACTTGAAGGATATGACGATCATTGGCGAGAGTCAAGTCATGACCGAAGTGATGGAGGGCAACCTGCCGTGGCCGGACATGTTCCGCGCGTGCGAGGAAGCGGGAGTCCGATGGTATTTGGTGGAACGGGACAACGGACCGACGGACGCATTCGACAGCTTGCGGATCAGTTACGAGAATTTGAAACGGGTAGGATTCGCTTAATACCCGTAGGAGCGCAGAGCGGAGCCGCCGGCATGTTCGGGCTCCGCTTTCCTTGTTGTACTCGTCGGTGCTCCTCTGTAAAATGAAGAATACTACTAAGCGGGATTCATTGCCACGACAGGAGAATTCGGATGAGGAAAGCTCGAACATTATGGTTCAACAGCCGAAGCGTTCTACTTACCTGGGCGATTTCCTACGCTGCCGTTCTTTTGCTTCCAACCGTCCTAAGCGCGGTCGTGTATATACAGTCCAGCAAAATGTTGGTCGACGAAATTCACGCGGCGAACGACTCGCTTCTGAAACAGCTGAGAGAGATGATCGACAAGCAAATCGAAGCGGTCGACCGGTTAAACTTCGAGCTTTCCTGGAATCCGAAAGTGCGGGAGCTGATCGACCAACATAAGTATTCGATTTACCCGGAAGAGTTTTTATATGATCTGCACAACGCGACCAAAGATCTGGTGATGTACCAATCTGCATACACCGGTGCGGACTTGTTTTATGTTTATTTGGCCTCGAGAGACGTCGTCATGCTTCCGGGGGTATACCGGGACGCGGACTTCGCTTATGCGGAGCATCATAAGTCGGTGCAATTCAGCTACGAGGATTGGATGAATATTCTGCGGAGGGAAAAATTCAAAGGATTTATCCCGATGGTGCGTACGGACGAAAACGGAAGCCCGGTCGCTACGCTAGCTTACGTCAACACATATGCTTACGAGAACGGGAAACCTACCGGCGCGAACGTCATCATGATCGACCAACCGAATATGCTGACGGCGATCGACCATTTCGAGGTGTTCAGCGAAGGACATGTGCTTATTGCGGATGCCGACAATCGGGTGCTCGTCTCAAGCTCGAATTCGGAGCTGCCGGCCCGGCTGCCGTTCGAGGAACTGGAGAAAAGCGACGGCATTTTCTTCTGGGAATCGGACGGGAACCGGTACGAGGTGTTCAGCATGGAATCGGAAGTTTCCGGCTTAAAGTATATTTCTATGATTCCAAGCGAGCTGTACTGGCGGAAGGCGGAACTCGTCCGCAGGCTGACGGCGTTGAGCATCGCGGCAAGCCTCCTCGGGGGAGGGGGATTGACGTATTTCTTTCTGCGCAAAAATTATAACCCCGTGAGGCAGCTAGTGCGCGCTTTCAAAGACAAACCCGTAAGCAAGGAGAAAGGGGCGAACGAGTTTCATTTCATTCAGCGGGCGCTGGATACTACACTCAGCGAGATGGACAACATGATGCTTCAGATGAAACGGCAGCATTATACGCTTCGCTCCAACTTTCTGATGCGGATGCTGACGGGGAAGCTGGATTACGAACTTCCGATGGAAGAAACGTTGGCCACGTTCGATATGCGGCTGTTGTCGAACGATTTCGCGGTCATGCTTTTTATCATCGAAGACCATGACGTCTTTTTGGAACGGGTGCAGGGGAAAACCGAGGGCGAGAAGCTGCGTTTGCTGCATTTTATCGTAACGAATGTGGTGGAAGAGCTCGTCAATAGGCGGCACCGCGGGTATATGACCGAGACGGGCGACGCATTGGCGTGCCTCGTTACCCTGTCCGAGACGTCGCCGGAGTCGCGGATGGACGAGCTGCTGCACGTCGCGCGTTCGGCCCAACAATTCCTGAAAGACAAGTACAGCATTTATATCACAGTATCCATCAGCGGAATTCGCAGCGGCTTGGAACAGGTTCACCATGCGTACCAAGAGGCGCTATACGCGATGGAGTACAAGCTGGTTATGGGGAAGCAGGAGATTCTCCCGTACGAAGAAATCGAAAAATACCATACGCGGACGGAGAACGATACCGGGTATTACTTTCCTTTGCAGCATGAACAGCAGCTGATGAACTTCGTGAAAGTAGGGGACTTCGAATCCGGCAAAGCCGTTCTGGAAGAAATCCTGGAAATGAACTTCTCCAAACATCCGTTGTCCGTCCCGGTAGCCAGATGCCTAATGTTCGATCTGGTCGGCGCACTAATCAAAAGCATAGGCGAGCTCGGGGTTGGACGGGAAAACCTGTTAACGCAAAACCCGAGACGAATCGAAAAGCTCTCCTCGTCGGAGACGCTTGCGGAGATGCGGGATCAATTGATGGGGCTGCTTCATGAAGCTTGCGAATATGCCGGAGCCAAACGCCAGCACAATATCCAAGCGGCCCGTCTGCAAGCTCTGGACGGATTCATCCGCGGGGTGATCGCGTACATCGATGAACACTACACGGACCCGGGGTTAAATGTCTCCGTGCTGGGACACCGGTTCGATATGAAGCCTACGTATTTATCCAAATTGTTTAAGGAGCAGACTGGTGATGGACTGCTCGACGCGATTAACAAGCGAAGAATCGGGCATGCCAAACGGCTTATGACGGAATCGCGCGTGACGGTGAACGAAGCGGCGGAGCGCTCCGGTTATAACGATGTCGGCACGTTCATCCGAACGTTCAAGAAAATCGAGGGCATTACCCCCGGAAAATACAAGGAGATCGTAGAGGATGGCGAATACCCTAAGCCATGAAGTTGACTTAGTTTTGTTTATGGGACAATCGAATATGGCTGGCCGGGGGACGGCCGAGGATGCTCCTGCCGTACCTCCGGGCGCGGCGTACGAATTTCGCGCGATCTCCGACCCGACGAAGCTTTACCATCTGGCCGAACCGTTCGGCGCCCATGAAAACAACGAGGCGAGCGGAATCGCCGAGATGACGAAAACCGGATCGATGGTGTCTGCGTTTGCTATCGAATACCATCGGCTCGCGGGGAGACCGGTCGTGGGCGTTTCCTGCTCGAAGGGAGGCACTTCGATCAACCGTTGGCAGCCGAACGGGACGTTCCTTCGAGATGCGATAGCGCGTTACCGGTCTGCCAGCGATTGGTTAACCGGCAACGGGTTCGTCGTTCGGAATCGGTTTATGGTATGGTGCCAAGGCGAGACGGACGGCGACCGCGGCATGACGAAGGCGGAGTATGCCGAGAAATTGAAGGCATTGATCGATGCGATGATCGAGGAGGGACTTGAGACCTGCTATGTCGTGCGGATCGGCAATCATCGGGATCGCGCATCGCTATATAACGACATTATCGATGCGCAGACTGAGCTTTGCAAAACATACAAACATGCGGTGCTTGTGTCCACGAAATTCGCAAGCATGGCTGCGGATGGACTCATGAAGGACGAATTCCACTATGTGCAAAAGGCGTACAACATTGTCGGCGCCGAGGCGGGGATGAACGCTGCCTTCCATGTCCTTACAGGGAAAGAGCCTTCTTTGTATGATCCCAAAACCCAATCGATATACTTACCCAATAAGTAAATGAATTCTTGTTCATAACCTTCACGCGCTGAAGGTTATTTTGTTTTCGGCCCTGATTCGTTGATTTTCGCTGAACTTCCGCGGAATTTTCATGAATTGCATATGGCTTTGGAGATTTTGCCGATGCGAACGGCGTCTTTTTCAATCGAATTGGATGAAGTGAAGATATACTTAACGTACCTAAGCGTCCTATAGTGAAGACATGAGCGGCGTAAAGCGCCCTCATCGAATGTGCCAAACGAACAATGATTCAAGGAGGTTGCTAGAGTGAGAATGACAAACAGAAAAAAAACAATGTCCGCGCTCTTGACAGTCCTGTTAACAGGAAGCGCCCTTGCGGCGTGTACGAGCAATGGAGGAGGGGCTAACGAATCGGAAACGGCTCCTTCGTCCGAACCGCCTGCGGCAGCCCCAACGACGGGAACGTATCCCATCCAGACGGACAGGACCCTCACCTATTGGGGAGCGCTTCCGAACAGCTTAACCGGAGTGAAATCCGAACATGCCGAAGTACCTTTTTATCAGGAGTGGCAAAAGCGTACCGGCGTGAAAGTCGATTTCACGGCCCCGCCTGCCAACCAGGTAGAGGAATCGTTTAACGTCATGCTGGCTTCCGGAGAATTACCGGATCTGATCGAGTACAACTTTATGAACTTCCCTGGCGGTCCCGAGAAAGCGATCCAGGACGGCTACATTTTAAAGCTCAACGACTTGATCGACAACTACGCGCCAAATTTAAAGAAATACCTCGAGGAACATCCGGAAGTCGACAAAATGGTGAAGACGGACAGCGGCAGCTATTTCGCATTCCCTTTTATCCGCGGGGATGAGTCGCTTCTCACGTTCCAAGGACCTGTGATCAGAAAAGATTGGCTCGACGAGCTGGGGCTGCCGATTCCGGAAACAATTGACGAGTGGACGACCGTGTTGACGGCGTTTAGAGAACAGAAGGGGGCCGCGGCGCCGCTTTCGTTCGTAGCCAAGCCGAGAGTATTCAACGAATTAGGGAACGGCGCGTTCGTCGGCGCCTTCGGAGTGACCCGCGATTTTTATCTCGAAGACGGAACGATCAAATTTGGGCCGGCGGAACCGGGCTACAAGGAGTTCCTGGCGCAATTCCGCGAATGGTATGCTGCCGGATTGTTGGACAAGGACATTGCAACGGTAGATTCGAAGTTGATGGATGCCAACATCGCATCCGGCGCAACCGGAGCCACTTGGGGAAATGCAGGCGGCGGGATCGGCAAATGGTTGCCGCTTCTTAAGGATCAAAATCCGGACGCTTCCGTCGTCGCTGCGCCGTACCCGGTGTTGGAGAAGGGAACTACGCCGAAATTCGGACAACGGGACTATGCGTTCTCTCCCGGCGGCATGGTGGCGATCTCCGGAACGTCCCAAAACGTTGAGTTGGCCGTGAGAATGCTGGATTACGGTTACAGCGAGGAAGGGAATATGTTCTTCAACTTCGGTACTGAAGGCGTCAGTTACACAATGGAAAACGGTTATCCGAAATTTACCGATCTCTTGATGAAAAATCCTGAAAAACTCGCTCCCGCGCAAGCGATGTCTCTCTACATTCGGGGCAATACGACCGGCCCGTTCGTTCTCGACAAACGCGTCATCGAGCAGTATTTGAACTTGCCGGAACAGCAGGAAGCCGTCGCTATTTGGAAAGGAACGGATATGGCCAAGCACCAGCTTCCGCCTGTCACTCCGACGCCGGAGGAGAGCGCGGAATACGCGAAAATTATGGCGGACGTCAATACGCTGGTGGACGAAATGACGCTGAAGATCATCCTTGGGGCCGAGCCGCTGGATGCCTTCGAATCTTATGTGGAAAAACTGAAGTCGGTAAAGCTCGACCGCGCGATCGAAATTAAAAAAGCGGCGCTGGATCGTTACATGAGCCGTTAATCGGTCGACAGACCGTCCGGGCGGAGAAAAGCGCCACTCCTCCCGGCGGTACACATTATAGAAGGCGCCGACTGCAGCGGGAAGGAGTGGAGACACATGATCGGAAATACAAACTCTGTCGACAGAAACAGCTTTAGATACAGGTTCATTCGCGATTTCAAGATCAATAAGTTGTTGTACTTGATGATGATTCCCGTGCTCGCTTATTACGTCGTATTTCAGTACCTGCCGATGTATGGGGCGATCATCGCTTTCAAAGATTTCTCCCCCATGAAGGGGATTCTGGGCAGCGAATGGGTAGGATTTCAGCATTTCCAGGATTTTTTCTCCAGCTACTATTTTTGGCGCATTTTAAAAAATACCGTCATTATCAGCCTTTTTGCGCTTTTGTTCGTGTTTCCGGCTCCGATCATTTTGGCGCTGCTCATTAATGAAGTTCGAAATCAAGGCTTTCGGCGCGTCGTTCAGACCGTTTCCTATATGCCTTACTTCATCTCGCTCGTCGTCATTTGCGGCATGATTACGGACTTTACCAGCAGCAACGGCATCATTAACATACTTTTCACTTATTTCGGCTACGACGGGACCGCCATGCTGCAGAACCCCGGACTGTTCCGTCCTATCTACATTTTGTCGGAAATTTGGCAGAAGGTCGGATGGGAATCCATTATATACATCGCGGCTTTGATGAGCATCGATCAGGAGCAGTACGAGGCCGCCCGCATCGACGGCGCCAGCCGCCTGAAGCAGATGCTGCATATTACGCTGCCGGGACTGTTGCCAACCATCACGATCATGTTCATTCTTCGGATGGGCAACATGCTCGACGTAGGCTTTGAAAAAATTATTCTGTTGTACAACCCTATTACTTACGAAACGGCCGACGTCATTTCTTCTTTCGTATACCGCAAGGGGCTGCTAGAGTTCGGCTGGAGTTACAGTTCCGCCGTGGGGCTGTTCAATTCGTTAGTTAATCTGATGCTGCTAGTTGCGGCCAATTATTTCAGCCGTAGAGTCAATAACAACAGTCTGTGGTAGGAGGGGAACGATGAAAACGAAAACCGACGTTGCGGATCGAGGGTTCGACATTTTGGTCGTTTCCCTACTATCCATGCTTGTTTTAATTACGTTGTACCCGCTGCTCTATGTCACGTTCGCATCGTTCAGCGACGCTTCCCGCTTGGTCGCCCATCAAGGGATCCTTTACAAACCGCTGGGTTTTAGTCTCGAGGCGTATAAGAGCGTGTTTAACAATCCGGCAATCATGAAGGGGTACGGGAATACGCTGTTCATTTTGGTTGCGGGGGTTACCGTCAATTTGGCGTTGACCGCGGTGGCCGCTTATGTGCTCTCCCGCAGGAATGTCATGTGGAATAACGCCTTTACTTTCCTCATCGTGTTCACAATGTTCTTCCAAGGCGGATTAGTTCCGCTGTACCTAATCGTCAAGGGCGTAGGTTTGATCGATTCCTTGTGGGCGACGATCATCCCGTTCTCGGTTAACACCTTCAACCTGATCATCATGCGGACCGCTTTCCAGGCCATTCCAGAGAGCTTGGAGGAATCCGCGAAAATCGACGGAGCGAATCACCTGACGATTTTGCTTCGGATTATTTTGCCGCTGTCGATGCCCGTCGTAGCCGTCATGATTTTGTATTACGCCGTGGAAAAATGGAATGCTTGGTTTTATGCCTCCATCTTCTTAAAAGATCGCGATCTGTTCCCATTGCAACTGGTGCTCCGGGAAATATTGATCGCCAACTCGACGGATTCGATGACGAGCGGGGCTAGTACAGCGGATCAGTTCCAGATCGGCGAAACGATCAAATACGCAACGATCATGGTGGCGACGGTGCCGATTTTATGTGTGTATCCGTTCGTGCAAAAGTATTTCGTGAAAGGCGTTATGATCGGCGCGGTGAAAGGGTAATGCGCGCGCCGCATCCATGGGGAGGAGAAGAGAGATGCCTGCTTTGCAACTCGACGAGCAAGAAATCCGTGACCGCATCGATCGAGTGGTACACCGGACGTTCCAGATGGACTTTGATTGGGATTGGCCCGGAGGAGTGGCGTTTTATGGTGTCTCCGAAGCATACGAAGCTACCGGCAAAGAGGAGTATGCAGCCCGACTGAAAGAATGGGCGGACGAGCAGTTGGAGGACGGCTTGCCCCGTCTTACGGTCAATGCGGTATCCATCGGGCATACTCTGCTTACTCTGTACAAAGCTACCGGTGACGAGGTCTATAAGGATTACGCGGTGCAGATGGCGGAGTTTCTAAAGCATGATGCCGAAAGGTTCGCGGACGGGATCTTCCAACACACCGTCAATTCAGCCGCGTACAACTTCCCCCAACAGGCTTGGGTCGACACGATGTTCATGGCCGGTTATTTCCTTGTGCGCATCGGGCATTTGCTGGAGCGGGACGATTATTTGGAAGATGGCATTCTTCAGTACCACGGTCACGAGAAGTTCTTACAATGTCCCCGGACCAATCTATATTACCACGGCTGGGATCATGTATCGCAGACGAACATGTCCGCTGTTTTTTGGGGAAGAGGGAACGCTTGGGCGGCCATCACGATGGCGAGGGCGTTACGGTTGATCCAGGTTACGCATCCTTCATTTATGGTCATCGACGGCTCGCTTCGGGATCAATTAAGCGCTTTGGTTCGTTTGCAAGCTGAGGATGGATTATGGAGAACCGTCTTGACTGACTCCGACGCTTATACGGAAACCTCCGCTTCGGCGGGCATCGCTGCCGCGCTGCTCTCGAGGGGGAAGTTATACAATAAGGTTGTAAATCGCTCGATCTCCGGAATTTTGTCACGGATCGCTTCGGACGGTTCCGTTCATGGCGTGTCTGCGGGTACGGCTGTCATGCGCGACGCGGAAGGCTACAAAAACGTGCCGTGTCAAAGAGTTCAGGGGTGGGGACAGGGGTTAACCCTAGTGTTTTTGTCCTCGCTGTTGGCTCCGCAGGAAATTTGAATCGTTAAAGAAAACCACAATGCGACTAGCCGTCGCTTTGTGGTTTTCTTTTGGCTAACGGCACGGGGTAGAACGGCAAATTCCCTGCAATAACGATGATTCCTCTTTAAAGTAAAGAGAGTACATGGCTTTTGGATCGAGGGGACAAATCTAGCGTAAATATAATATTTGTTATAATATTAGCAATGCGAAATGGCTTAAGTGTCTGAGTAATTGAATATCCCCGCGCGTCAAATTATAAGCGCTTACAGGTGGTGAATTAGATTTGTCCAAGATGTTTATCCATCATCGATCAATAAGAGCCACAATGGCCGGGATTTTACTATTTATCATTGCGATCATGGTGATCAGCTTTATTATAATATTACACAGGCAAAATGTGGTGTCCCGTGAATACGACCATTTCGCTCAAAACTACTTCAACCTCAGCAGGCTGCCCGGCATACTGGAAAAATCGTCGACCCATTTCGAATTGTACCTTCGGGAGCGGAACGATGAATCGCTTGCGCATTACGAAGAGGCTTATCGGCAAATGAAGTCTATCATAGCTCTGATTCAGGACGAACCCGGGGTGGACGATGATCTCACCTTTTATTCTCGCAGCTTAACGAATATGATGGATTACCATAGGGATTTAGCAGGTGAGACTTTAAAATATCCGAATTTTACGGAAATCATCTACTTGCGCGATTTATATGATTACATGACGCAACAATCGCATTCGCTCACAGCATCTTATTTAAATTACGGAAGCTTGCGTTATAGTGAAATTCTGGAGAAAGAAAAGCAAGTTACGAACACGACTTATATACTGCTTGCGGTCATCACCATGATGTCTATCGGATTCGCCGCCTTGTTGACCCGCGGGCTGTTTCAAACGATCAAGACGCTGGCCCGATTTGCAAAGCTTTTGGCCATCGACGCCCAATGGCATATACCGGACTTGAAGCCGAGCAAGTACATCGAATTGAATGTGGTGGCCGATGCCTTCAATCTGATGAAAAGGAATATGCGTCAGTATATTAATGACTTGCAGGAAAAAGCGAGTATCGAGCTTGAACTGAGCAAGGAGAAACTGAAGAATCTGGAAATTGACCGCCTCCTGAAGGAAACTCAGCTGCGTTCGTTGCAGATGCAAATGAATCCTCACTTCCTGTTTAATACCCTGAACATGATCTCCCGCAAGGCGATGCTCAGGCAAGCGGACAGCGCTGTTGAGTTGATCCAATCGATTTCCGAAATCTTAAGATACAATCTTGATAATGAGGGAAGACCCGTTGAACTGCGAGAGGAAATTAGAGTGCTAAAATCTTACCTAACCATCCAGCAGATGCGTTTTCAGGGACGGATGACTATCGATTTGCGGCAGACCTTGAAGGAAGGCTTGGCGTTCATTCCTCCGATGACCTTGCAGCCGATTGTGGAAAACGCTATCATCCATGGTCTTCAAAATAGCGTCCAGGGAGGCCGCATCGTGATCGAGGTTGCTGAAGAGGGTAGCCATTTCGAAATACGTATCGAAGACAACGGGAAGGGAATGACTGAAGAACAGCTGGAACAGCTGTTCCAACGTCAAGGGGAGTCCGGGAAGAACAGCATTGGTCTTGATAACGTAAGGAGGAGGCTGGAAATCCAATTCAACCGATCTGACTTGATGACGGTTGTGAGCCGCCCCGGTCAAGGAACAACCGTAGCTATCATTATACCGAAGGAGGGGGAACAGGGAGATGTTAACCTTGCTTATAGCGGAGGATGAATTGATCGAGAGGGAATCCCTCCGATACTTGATCCAGCAGCAGTACCCTTCGTCCATTCGGATCGTCGATGAGGCCGCAACAGGGAAAGAAGCGGTCGAGAAAGCAATGGAGTTAAAGCCGGATATGATTCTTATCGATATTCAAATGCCGGAAATGGACGGTTTAACGGCCTCGGAGACAATTCGGAAACATTTGCCCGAGTGCGAGATCCTCATTCTTACGGCGTACGGTCAATTCGAGTATGCTAAGAAAGCGATCTCCTTCGGAGCAAGAGATTATTTACTAAAGCCGATTTCCAACCGTAATTTATTCGATGCGATCGACCGGTTATCCGATGTAATTCTGAAAAGGAAGGCGTCCGCGGAGCGCAGCAAAAAAATGGAGGATCAGTTCGCGCATTGGCGCTATTTGCTGGAGCGGGAATTTTTTTTGGAGGCGTTATATACGTCCAATCATGCTAAGCGCCAGCTTGAGGAATATCTGTCCTGGTTGGAAGTAGAAAGTCGTCTCTTTGTCTGTATGGCGATTGATTTGGAGTCGGGCCAAGCGCAAGCTCCCTCGATGCTGAACGCGATCCGAACCCGGTTGGCTTATCATACTGAGCATGTGATCGGTACTGCGCTTGGGAAAAGAATAGTGCTCCTCCTCCTTGGAAAGCTTTCCGACGAGTCGGTAGGTTCGCATTCTTTCCGAACTGCATTGACGGAGACGGAGTCAATGGTCCGAAAGAATACCGGTATTGCTTGTCATATTGGTCTCAGTCGTGTCTTCTGCGATCTGAACCATTTACCGTATGCATACCGGGAAGCGGCAGCGGAATTGGACAAGCGCCGAACGGCAGTTCCGTTGCGGAAAGAGGAAGCCGGTTATCCCTATGCTCTCGAGGAACAATTATGCGACCGAATTTTATTGGAGGATGTGCAAGGCTCTGCTGAGCTCGTTGCAGATATCTTTCACCATTTCACGGCCAAGCGCGCTGAATTTTTGCGACAGGATGTGCGCCAACTGTGCGCGCAAATCCACCGCAGCCTGCTGCAGCATTTCGGTTCCTTCGAGAGTTCGGAGGTGGAGGAGATGACAGCTGAGTTGGAGCTTTTGTCCCTTCCACAGGAGTTGGCAGCTTCGCTGAGAAGATGGCTCCCGGAACTGATCGCGGTCGTCGGCGAGAAACGAAAATCGAACCGTGACGAATTGATCCGTCTCATCAAGGCGTACTTAGAAGAGCATGTTAGCGATGATTTGTCCCTGGAGTCAGTTTCCAAAGAGATAGGTCTTAGCACGTTTTATTTGAGCAAGTACTTCAAGCGGGCAACGGGCGTTAATTTTAAGGAATACGTTATTCAACTGCGCATGGAAAGAGCAAAGGCGCTCATCCTGTTTCAGAACAAGACGGTGCAGGAAGCGGCGCTTGCTGTCGGTTATCAAGATCCGAATTACTTCAGCAAAGCGTTCAAGAAATATACCGGTTTTTCTCCAACGCAATTTACGTCTATAACGGACAAATAATTCCAGAAGCAGGACAAGGAATTCCCTGTTTCTTTTTTTTCGGCCTTGTTATGCTAAATACGCAAATACGGAGGTGTTATCACATGAACGGAAAGGAGATGCTGCTTCCGCTTCTGGTGGCTTTGTTTCTATTTCCAACGACGGGTTGTATCGATCGGAATGAAAGCGCTTCAAACGGGGGTGGTAAAGAGGTTCAGGACAAGATCGTACTGCGCTTTGCCGAAGTAAATTCGGAATCCGATCCGATCGTGTCCGCGATTCGTCATCTCGCAGACACTCTCCAGGAAATCAGCGAGGGACGGATCGTTGTCGACGTGTTCACGAGCGGGCAATTGGGAGATCATCTGCAAGTGATACAGTCGCTTCGGATGGGGGCGGTCGATTTGACCCGGACGCAGCCTTCCTATTTGGCAGATGCGGGGGTCAAGGGAATGCACATTTACTCCCTGCCTTATTTGTTCCGGGATGTCGATCATGTGTGGAAGACGCTGGAGGGTGAAGTCGGCAGCCAATTGCTTAACGATATTCAGGCTTCAGGCAGCCGCCTTGTCGGCATCGGGTATTACGCGACGAGTCCGCGCGACTTCTTCTTCAGGAGCAAGCAGGTGACTCGGCTGAGCGACATGAAGGGGCTTAAGGTGCGTGTTCCCAGCGGACAAATTTACAATGACATGGTCCATGCATTCGGAGCCGATCCCGTCCCGATCGAGTTCGATGAATTGTACAGCGCTCTGCAAACCGGGGAAGTGGACGGTGCAGAGCAGCCGATCAAAGGCTATCACAGTGGAAAGTATTACGAGATCGCGGGTTATTATACGGTTGACCAGCATATTGCGGATCCGAGCGTCATCTTGATTTCCGAGATGACCTGGAGCAAGCTCAGCATGGAGGATCGCAGGCTCATTCTCGATGCCACGGCATCCAGCGTCGAATTTTTCAAGCGCATCTCCGCGGAGCAGGATGCGAAGGCTATGGAGGAGCTTAAGGCAGCGGGAGTTCAGTTTTCGGAAATCGAGGATCCCGAGCAATGGTGGGAATCAGTCCAACCCCTGTACAAAAAATACGGTGAAGGCTATGAGGAACTGATTGAGAAAATCCGAGGGATCCAATAGCTACTATTAAAGAATAATGAAAACGCTTCAAATAAAGGGGCTAGAGGTTGTTGAGATGATCATTTTCTGATTTACAGAACGCCGCCTAACAGGAAAATGGGAGGATGAAAATGAAAAAATCGGGACATATACGAACAATCCTAACTTTTGCGCTAACCATTGGTATGACGTTTTCCCTTGTCACACCAGCCGTTGCATCAGCAACTGAAGAAAAGAGCACTACTGATACTGCGGTGCTGCGAAACTTCATCTCCGGTTTGTGGGAGTTGACAGGGGACAACGGGCTTCCAGCTCCTGAGAGTGCCTCGATGGACCGCGCCATCAATATCGGGGTAGATATTGACGGCAACGCCCTCACCGCAATAGATGAACAAGACCTGAGATATTACGAAGGCAAATACTATCTCTACGGCCAATCTTTTATCCACGGAACATTTCACTATGCGGGAGGTACTCGGAATTGGCCGATTACTCCAACTAGCCCGGAGTCGTTTTACCGCTATGGTGGTATGGACATCTACAGCTCCGATGACCTTATGAACTGGAAGCTCGAGACGACTGTCTTCCTGCAGGATGATATAGGGGATATCATAACAATCAAGAAACCGCGTGTAGTTTATTCCGAAAAGACGGGTCTGTACACCATGTGGCACCTAAGGGAAGCTCTTGTCGGCGTCTCTGGAATTCCCATAGCCAGCCAGCGCACTAGAATCGCCCAGTCAACCTCACCTACTGGCCCCTTTAAGTATATAGGTAGGCCATACCATGCAACTGATCCGACCGGAAACGCCATTGGCAACGACTATGAGATCGTCGTCGCGCCTGATGGCACCGGATATCTGGTCAACTCTCACAATGGCGTAAGTGTCTCCAGACTCAATCCGGAGATGACCGGGATCGAGGAGACAATCAACATTCCTGTCAGTACGATCGCCGGCGGAATCGGTCTCCATTGGCGGTACGACAAAAATGGGCAACTGTGGTGGTATGTCACTGGTAGCGAAGGCTGCGGTAATTGCGTATCGGCAGGCTTCCATTACATTTATGCGAAAGACGACCCGATGGGAACGTGGATCAGCCCCGTAGACGGAAAGACTACAGAAGAAGGGCAAATAACGCCATACACTCTGGCCGCTAATGTGGAACGGTCCCAGGTACACAGCTCCAAAATGTTGCCGGACAGCGATGGCAATATGCACGTTCTCATTCCCGCAACCCATTACCGCAGGGATATGGCAGCTCCTACCGCCAGCGGCGACAACAGCATGGCCCTAGCCGGACACTTCTATTTCCCGCTCAAATACACAGCAGACGGCAAAATCTACGATCTAGACCTCCAGGACGCTGAGGAATTCCCACTGGCGAAGGCCGTGGAATACTCCGTCCCGCCCGCCTATGAAGCACAATTGATCATCACTTCAAATGACATCTTCTATCACAGCAACAGCAACAAGGCGGAAAATAACGGCGAATACGACGCTTGGTTTGACGAAACGATTCAGTCAAACATCAGATACGTTGAGCAGTCCTGGGATATCCAAGCCGGCGAACCCCTTGCGGCCATCATGCCCGCAGTGTTCCAGCGAACCCCCGACTACAGCCAAGTAGGGACTTCAAGACCAAATGCATATATCCCTGCTCAAGATCCATTTGTCAATGCGCCGCTCGTTGCAAAACTCGAGCTGCCGGGGGACATTACCTATGAATGGGAGATTGCCCCGCAAACTGTCAAATGGGCGCCTACGCAGGTTGCGCTCAATCTTCCGGAGGTATTCACAGGAAGCGGTCGCGCAACACTGACGTTGAGTACAGAGGCGACCAATGGCGGATATGGAGTTGCTGTCGGCATGAAGGAAGGGAATGAACGTTACCGCTTACGTAATAGCTTGTACAGAACATATAATGAGGCCGAGGGCGGATGGGTCGACCGGCCCGGAGTAGAATTTTTGATGCGGATATCATCCGAACCCCTGTCTGCCCCGGTAATCAAGGTTCAGCCCAAGAGTCTTACCGTCACGGAAGGCAATACCATAGGTTTCTATGTGATTGCCGATGGCGTTGGCCTTGGATACCAGTGGAAGAAGGACGGTGAAATCATCTACTCCGCCAACTCCGCTTTGGGCTCTGAGGCGTCCGCACCTTCGTTCCGTATGCAGGACGTTACAAAAGCCGATGAGGGCACCTATACAGTCGAGGTATTTAACCAGGTTGGGAGCGTGACGTCTGTGCCTGTAACATTGGAAGTGGTCGACGGCCACACGCTGAGCGGGACGGTGACTGTCGACATCGAAGGTTATTCGTTCGGCGACTCTAGCCTTTTTTCTCTCAATACTGTAGTTAAGATTTTCACGATTACTGATGGCGTCATAGGGGATCACCCGCTTGCTGAAACACTGGTAAGAACAGACGGTAGATTCAAATTTGAAACCGGATACAGGGGTTCGGCCATGGACGTGGACAACTTTATCCCGAGAAAATTTGTGCCGGGCCAATACGCCGTAATCATCAGTGGAATACATGATGGAGAAATCTTTACTACGGCCAGACATATCGAGATTACAGACTCCGATAAAACATTAGAATTGGTTGTTGAGAAGGATGATTCCATCAACGCGGTTGTAGACATTCAACCGACAACATGGAATGCAAACTCCAAAGGAGGCGACAAAGCATTAACGGCCAAAATTGAAATCGCTTCTGACGATTTAATGAAGGATAGCATCGCGAACATTACCATGGTCGTGAATGGCCGACCCATTTCGGCGACGGAAGCCAATATCACTGGAAAATCCATCACTGCGAAATTTGATCGGCAGCAAGCGAATACGGCGCTTGCCGGCACGAACGGGGTCATCGAGGTAGAATTCTTTGTCTACTTAAACGACGGTAGCGTCTTTATCGGAAGGGACCTCGTTCAAATCATCCAGTAACGGATAAAGGAAAAGTCGGGTTACCATAAAGGTAGCTCGACTTTTTTCCATTTATTATCGCTTCACGCAGTAGGATATAGCAGTGTACAACACCGGCTTTTTCCAACGCAGTTTTCCGTTGAAATCGGACAAATAATTCTAGAAGCAAGCCAAGGAATTCCCTTCTTCATTTCTTTCGGCTTTGTTACGCTAAATACGTAAATACGGAGGGGTTACGACATGAAAAAGAAAGGGGATGCTGCTTCCGCTTGTATTGGCATTGCTTCCATGGCGGTTTTTATCGACTGGAATGGAAGCGCTTTATAGACGAAAAAAATCCACGGATCCAATAACTACTACTAAGAGAGGTGTTCCCTATGAAATTGAAAAAGAGTTTCCTTGTGATGGCAGCAATTTTATTGATGGTCGTCAGTGTTTTGAGCGGTTGCGGATCCAGTTCCAACTCCGGCTCAGGAGAAAGCGCCTCCCCACAAAAGAATGAGACTGAAGCACCCAGTACCGCAGAAACGGGCGCCGTAGCAGAAACAGGCGGCGCCGGCGAGGAGAAGGTTGAAATCGAGGTGTGGTCTTGGCTGCCGAAGAGTAACGAGTGGCCCAAGCTGATCGAAGCGTTCGAGAAGGCTAACCCGAACATTGCGATTAAACCGGTAACATACGAGAACAAAACCGATTACGAACAAAAGCTTAAACTCGCCATGGCTACGGGCGAGGGACCGGATGTCATCGCCAACCAATTCGGCGCGTTTCTGAATTCCATGATTAATCAGGTGGAGCCGCTAGAGCCGTACGTCACCAAGGAATGGGGCGATAAGTGGACGGAACAATTTAAGCCTACTGCCGTCGAAAGATTGAAATCGATTCCGGGCATGCCGGGCATGCCGATCGGCTTAGTTGCCGTACCGCTGATCATGTACGATGCGGACATGTTCGAGCAGGCAGGTATTACCGAGTTGCCGAAAACGTACGATGAGCTGAAAGAGACGCTCAAGAAGATCGAGCAGGCCAATTTGCCGGGAGTTATGCCTCATCTGGGCTTTGGCGGCAACGAGTGGGGACCGCAGGTGCGCGCGCTGTACGTTAATCTGGCGAATCAAATCGCACCTAACAAGATTTATGAAGCGGATGCCGGGAAGATTCCTTTCACCGATCCGGATTTGGTCAAAGCGGCCGAGCTCATGAAGCAATATGCCGATGACAATGTGTTCCAACCGGGATTTTTAGCCAACAAGCTGAATCCCGATGTACAGAACGAATTGTTCTACAACAAAAAGGCAGTTCCCATGATTATGATTGGTTCTTGGGGCGTATATACGTGGACCGACCGCGAGAAATACAAAATTGCGGACCGCAAATTCGGTTATTTCCCGCTCCCGCCTAGCGTCGGAACAGAGCCTAACGTACAGGGCGATGTCAACTACAACCTCAGTATCACAAAGTTTTCCGAGAAAAAAGAAGCCGCATGGGAGTTCGTCAAGTTTATGGGCGCAGGCGAATATCAAGCGATGCAGGCGATCAGTCTAGCAGAGATGCCTGCAGCTGCAAGCGTTGAAGGTTATGACAAGAACTCTCTGCAGCACGAGTCTGAGAAGGACGCTTTGGACACGATCACACGGATCAGCGAGCAGAATACGATCGGCTTCCGGAGCCTTGAAAACGCGGAAGTCGAGTCGGCTCTGTTCAAGCAACTGCAGATGATGCTGGACGGCAAGCAGACACCTGAAGAAGCGATGAAGCAGGTGCAGTCGGTATCGGAGAAAGTGAACAGGTAATCCTTTCGAAAACGGATAAAATAACGGGGGCTGCAAGGCCCCCGTAACAACTAAGAGTTTGACCAAACGCGAGAAGAAGGTGAGTTGCCCTGAAAAACAAAATTGATTGGCTAGGGTATGTTTATATTTTTCCGGTGTTTTTATTCCTCGGAATGTTCGTGTTTTGGGGCATGTTTTATAACGTATATATTAGCCTCTTCGAGTGGGATGGCATCGGAACGAGCAAGCTCTACATCGGCCTTGAAAACTACTTTAATTTAGTACGCGATGCCGACTTTCTCGAAGCCCTTCAAAATACGGGGACTTTTACAGTCGTTTATGTGGTTTCCGTTATTTTCATAGGATTTATGACCGCCTATTTGCTGCATTACCGGATCATGGGCAAGACGTTCATGAAAACCATGATCTTTCTTCCTCACGTATTTCCGGTCTCGGTAGTGGCACTGTTATTTTACGGCTTCTACGATATGAACATCGGGTTGCTGAACGAAATTCTTCGCGGGATCGGACTCGATTCGTGGGCGATCGCTTGGCTGGGTCAGTCAGAGACATCGCTTTATGCCGTGATCGTGGCTTTTATATTTTCTCAACTTGGGTTTACCTTCATGGTGTACTACACCAGCTTGCTCTCGATTAACGAGGAAGTGATGGAGGCTGCCCACCTTGACGGGGCGGGATTTTGGCGAATGAGCGCCGGCATCGTATTCCCTATTCTAAAGGGAGTTACCGTATCGCTAACGATCACCGGCATCATTGCGACGTTGAAAATATTCGATATCGTCTGGCTGATGACCCAAGGCGGACCGGGGAGTTCTTCTGAGCTTGCGTCCACCTACGTGTTTAAGCAGGCGCTGCAAAATTATCAGCAAGGATATGCGTCTGCCATCTCCGTTGTGCTGCTGCTGATCGCTTTGATTGTTACAGCTGTGAATTTGAGTATTTATGTAAGGGGGACGCGCAGATGATTAGACAGGTGCCTACCTATCAGACTGTAATCATGAATGTTGCAATGGGCTTGTTTATTATCGCTTGGCTGCTTCCCTTTTATTTTTTCATAACCCGGGCTTTCGGTACGGAAGGGTTGGACAATTTCAAAGCAGTGCTAGGCTTGCCATTATTTCCAAGGTTTTATCTCAACAGCGCGATTATCGGCGTTTCCGTCGTCGCAATTAAAGGAGTCGCGGTCGTGTTCGCCGCATATGCTTTCTCCCGTATGCGTTTTCCAGGCAAAGAAATTCTCTTCTTGATTACCCTGACCGCGCTGATGATTCCTCCGGCGGCGTTGCTCGTGCCATTGTTTCAATTGATGTTGAAGCTGAATTGGTTAAATACGTATATGTCGGTCATCGGTCCGGAGGTGGCGATGGGTTTGCCGTTAATGGTGCTTCTTGTCCGGGTCGCTATCGATGAAATTCCGAAGGATCTATTCGAGGCCGCGGAAATCGACGGCTGCGGCCACCTTGGCAAACTCCGGTACGTAGCGCTGCCCATCATCGTTCCTGCGCTAGCGACCGTTACCGTGCTGACGTTCCTGCACGCATGGAACCAATATTTGTTCCCGCTCGTGTTTATGCAGGATGCGGAAATGTATACAGTTACGCTGTCTCTAAATTATTTCAAGGGCGAATACGGCGTTGATATCGGGAAAATTTTCGCAGCGATGGTGCTGGTTTGTCTCCCGGTCATCGTGGTGTATCTGATTGCGCAGAAATTTTTACAGAAAGGGCTCGTATCCGGGGCCGTCAAATAACGTAGCAGCGGGAGTAGATGAAAGTGGCGGACCAAGCGTGGAAGAAACCGAATATTTTAGTGCTGATCACGGATCAACAGAAGGCAGATACGATTGAGGATGAGAGTCTTTGCTCGATGCCCCATTTGGCCAAGTTGCGGCAGAACGGCGCGCACTTCAAGCGAGCCTATACGTCCAATGCGATCTGCTCGCCGGCTCGGGCCAGTCTAATGACGGGACTTTATCCGAGCCGTCACGGTATGGTTGATTGCACGCATACCGTCGAGCCGTATCGCGCCGATTATAAAGAGGGTTTGCCCATGTGGTCACAGCAGCTGGCGGAACAAGGATATGTCGGAGGCTATTTTGGAAAATGGCATGTGGAACGTTCGGAACAGCCCATGAATTTCGGATTCGGCCGTTTCGTCGCTAACGGTTCCGCTCAGTACCGACAGTACCGCGAGGAGTTGGGATACCGCGGGAAGGTCTTCCTAGACAAGAAGATGGTGCGACACGAAGGTTATAAAGACCGTATTTTTTACGGCGTGCTGGATGAGCCGCAGGAGGCGTCCGAGCCGTATTTCCTCTACGACCAGGGAATCCGTTTCGTGAAGGAAATGGCGGAAGCGGAGCGGCCGTGGTTTACGGTCATCAGCACGCTTGAACCTCACGATCCGTTCGTCGTCTCGAAGGATTATTATGCGCTTTACGAGGGAAAGGAAATTCAGCTTCCCGAAAACTACCGAGACGACTTGAGCGGAAAACCCGGTTTGTACCGCCGATTAAGGTTGGTGTGGAACGATGTGTCGGACGAGGACGTGCGCAAGGCCACAGCCTGCTATTACGCTTCGTGTTCCCTGATCGACGATCAGATTGGCCGGATTGTCGAAACTTTGAAGGAAACCGGACAACTTGAAAACACGTATATCGTGTTTACGTCCGATCACGGGGAACTGCTAGGAGCCCACGGTTTATTTTTGAAGGGGGTCCCGGCCTACGAGGAGGTATATCGAATTCCGCTCGTCATTGCGGGACCGGATGTGAAGCCTGCGGTTTACGACGACGTCTTCGTCAGCATCGTGGATTTGGCGCCTACGCTTTGCGAATGGACGGGAAGCGCTCCATTGCCCGGGATCGACGGTCATTCGCTCGTTCCGATGCTGCGCGGAGAACCGATCGAGAGGGAGTCTTTCCCCTGGAACGAAGCGTATTCGGAATTTCATGGGCAGCGGTTCTTTTATACCCAGCGGCTGGTTTGGCACGGGAACTATAAGTACATTTTCAACGGTTTTGATGAAGATGAGCTGTATGACCTGAACCGAGATCCGCATGAGCTGAACAATTTAACTGGAGACCCCGCACATGCCGAGGTGCTGAAGGATATGGTCAAGCGGATGTGGAGAAGGGTGTACCGTCTGGGCGATTACAATATGGCGCATTCCGACTACGGCATGTTCCGATTCGCACCGATCGGTCCCGACTTCGAGGAGCACCCGTTCAAGCTGGAAGGACCGGTGGCGCAATAAAAATAAATTAAGCGGAAGCCTTAAGTAAATATATGTTTGTACCCAGATTGTAGACAAACTCCTTTGTTCCAAATGGAACTTAAGGAGTTTGTTGTTTGGTTGATGGTTATCAAGAAGATGAAGAGATTAAAGCTTCGGACAACCTCCCCGCTTATAAGAGAATCCGTATGGGAGCGGTGGGAGGAACCTGGATTGAAGAAATGTGGTTTTTTGAGCTAGTTTTTTCAGGAAACCAGAACCTTACGCCATAGTGGGGAGATCTTATTGTCTTCCAATTTCCTCCTCCTATTAGGTTACTTCATTTAGAAACTCAATGATTTTTCCAGAGATGTTGCTATACAGTTCTTCATTCTCTGGTATTCTCATGCCGAAGTTGCGGACAAAATTCGGGTGAACGTATTTTTCTGTTGTGATTGAGTTAACATGTCCTAACAACTGTTGGATGACCTGCAATTCCGACCAGCTTCATACATATGTGTGGCAAAGGAATGTCGAAAGCAATGTGCACCGCACGGTTCAACGTTTGCAAGGGTCAGAAACTTTTTAAGTAGATTGTTTCCTAAGATTTTCACTATGCGACACAATGCTGTGCAGTAATCTCAGAATTTCGTGACGTGTAAAGGGCTGCGGCTGTTGACCGGTCGACTAACGTATTCAGAGACCTTAAATTCATTTCCCGAACTGGATTGGGGAAGTTATGGGTTTTATAAAGGTACTTAAAAAAGCTGTCGAGAGCGCTCCTCATTGATCTTAACCAGTGATAGCTTTGGCTACGGTTTGCGTGAAAATAATCGTCTAGATAATCAGCATCAATCGGCAAGTGACCGAGAAATCTTCCAACACTGTCCTTGTGAACATAAAACTTATTGAGCATGCTTGCTTTGATTGGTTTGCTCTTCTAGGTGCGCGACAAAGATACAAGGTATTTGTCCTTAACAAAACTGAGAAAGGAGGTTATCTCCTCACTTATGTTTTTAGTTTGGGCACATAGGATATAACGACTTTTGCCTCACTTGCCCTTGTGGATATAAATATAGTTCTTTTCGACGTTAAAATCGCATATGCGAAGTGAACTTAATTCACTGACTCGGCAACCTGATATTGAAAGGAACATAGCGTTGCATGACATCGATAGGGGGAAGTTATACAATAAGGTTGTAAATCGGTCGATCTCCGGAATTTTGTCACGGATCGCTTCGGACGGTTCCGATCATGGCGTGTTTGCGGGTACAGCTGTCATGCGCGACGCGGAAGGTTACAAAAACGTGCCGTGTCAAAGAGTTCAGGGGTGAGGACAGGGGTTAACCCTAGTGTTTCTGTCCTCGCTGTTGGCCCCGCAGGAAATTTGAATCGTTATCGTAGGGGATACTGTTTTAGCCCCTTCGCCGCATATGCTTTCTCCCGTATGCGTTTTCCAGGCAAAGGATGACTTGAACGAGATCCCTTCCGGCAAAGAGACTACCGTCCCATAAGTAGACAAAGAATTGTATGATAGACTAGCTGCTAAACGGTCGCAAATTATAGCTTGAAGAGAGGAAAATCGATCCGAGTCGGGTCGGTTTTTTCTGTTGGTCGTAGAAGTGTCATGCATTGGTCGTCAGTTTGTTAGAACATCATTGCGCCACGTTATAGAATCAACATATAAACGATGAGACTATTGATTTGCTTCGGATGGCTGTTTTGGGTAAAAGCACATTTTCAAGGGCAAATCGGAAAAACCGTGGAAGAATCAACACCGTGGTGGCCGGATAAGCCCGTTGTCTCGGGTTCGCCGAATGTCGTACTCGTATTGCTCGATGATCTAGGATTTGCACAATTGGGATGCTATGGCTCAGATATCTCAACGCCGAACATCGATGCGCTTGCACAGAAGGGGTTGCGCTATAACAATTTCCATACCACGGCGATGTGTGGGCCTACCCGCGCAGCGCTTTTAACCGGGCGTAACCATCATTCGGTTGGTGTGCGAAGCGTATTGTCCGCCGACGCCGGCTTTCCCAATGCGCGGGGGCGCGTGAGTAAAGATACGGCTCTGATTAGCGAGATGTTGCTGGATAACGGCTACAACACACGTTCGCTTTGGGGAAATGGCATCTGAATACAGTCGCGGAGCATTCATTTGCCGGGCCGTTCGATAACTGGCCGCTCGGGCGGGGCTTCGAACATTATTACGGATTATTGGGCGGAGCGACGAACCAATGGAATCCGGAATTGGCCGAAGGCAACCGCCGGATTCCGCAGCCGGCTCGCGAAGAAGACGGATATCATATCACCGAAGACTTAACCTATAAGGAGATTGACTATATCCGCGAACAGAAAACAGCCGCTCCGGATAAGCCGTTCTTCTGCTATTTGGCGTACGGGGCGCCGCATGCGCCTCATCATGCGCCGAAGGAAAGGATGGGATAAAATCCGGGAGGAATGGTTCGAACTCCAGAAAGCGCTTGGCATTGTTCAGCAAGATGCGACGCTGCCGCCAAGAAGTCCCTATGTTCGGGCTTGGGATGATCTCAGCGCCGACGAGGTTGCGCCGGTCGTTCCCGACTATGAGGTCCCTTTCCGTTTCTCGAGGGAATTAAAGAAAGTAACGTATTTATTGAGCACCCCGGATCTTGATGCCAAAAGCATGGTGGATATGGAATTGGCATCAGAATGAGACTTCAATCCAGAGGCTGCAACAGGAAGCACCATTATTGTGTGAAAGGAGAGAGGTCAGGATGATTCAGTTTAGTGAACAGGAAGTCAGTGCGTTGCGCCAGAAGGCCGCCTCCAAGGGAAGTATCGTCAAGAAATTACTTGAACGTTCTGAACCAGTTCTGAGATATGGGATTAAAATCCCGGATAAGGGAATAGCGACCTGGACTCTCTATTATTATTGTCCCGTGCACTCGGTACAGCTAGAAGTTCGCTATGAAGAAGGACAGCAGCACAAGTGTCCGATCTGTAATAAAATCTATACAGGTGAGCCGTATGACGGGGCTTGGTGGAGATTTATCAATGGTGTTAATGCGGATTCCTGCTTCGACCTGGCACTGCTATGGATGTTGACCGGTGAAGAGAAGTACAAAGATTTGGCAGAGGAAATTTTGGTGCGTTATGCGACCTATTATCCAAGCTATGAGATTCATGGAGGCATTCCATACAACAATCCGGGAAAGGCGAACGCTCAAACCTTATGTGAATCCATGTGGATCCGCAGCCTCGCAATGGGCTACGATATTATTAAAGATGATCTATCAATGGAAAATAAGATACTCATTGAGAAAGACCTCTTTACGGAATGCGCGGAGTTGCTGGTGAAATACAGAATGGATCAGATCCATAATCACGAAGTCCTTGTTGGAGGGGCCCTCGGCATACTAGGTGTACTGCTGAGCAGACCTGACTATGTGGATTTTGCCCTTCATAGTAAATACGGGCTTGCTTACCAGCTAGAACATGCTGTACTAGAGGACGATTTCTGGTTCGAAGGGACATTCCACTATCATTACTTCGCTTTGGAAGCATTTATGACCTTTGAAAAATTCGCAAGGCATACACCCTATGGCTTGCTACAGCGTCCGGAATATCGAAGAATGTTAAAAATGCCCATGAAGCTTTTACAACCGGGTTTAGAATTGCCTAAAGTGGGCGATGGGGTCGGCAACATTTTGCAGGATCATTTGCCGGAATTTTACGAATTTGCTTATGCCGTCTATGGGGACTGGGAGTTTGCATGGATGCTCAACAACTACTACCAGACCCGAGAAAGAGATAATTTGGAGGCCTTCTTATACGGCGTAGAGGTTCTGCCGGAAACCCCTGAGTATGAACTAGAGGATTATCATGACAATGAGGCTTCCGGATTCACCGTCTTCAGAGGTAATGGGCAAAAGTACTTGCTAATGAAACACGGCAAGTACGGAGGAGAGCACGACCATTATGACAAGCTGGGCATTCATTTTTCAGCTTACGGCGAAGAGGTCGCCCCTGATTTAGGAACGACTGGATACGGGGCTCCGCTTCACTATGAGTATTATAAAAACACGGCGACTCATAATACCGTAGCCATTAATGGAGCAAACCAACCTCCAGCCAATGGGAGAACAATCAGGTACGACCGGGAACCCGATCAGATCCTGCTTGAGGCAGAGGCGGTTTGGGACGGATCCTTCCCCGGCATCGACTCTTTGACGCGTGTAGAATGGGATGAGGCCAGTTATGCCGGTGTTCTAATGCGACGGTTAATTTTGTGGCGGGACAGGTATTTTATAGAAGCTTTTCTTGTCAAGAATGTGGCTGGTCAAACGGTTGACTGGATCCTTCATAGCCGAGGGGAACGGCACGGTGAGACGAATACGGCTTCCCAAAAGAATCAAGCGCCGCTCGGCACAAACAAACCGCTCAAATATATCCGAGAGGCAGAGCGTATCAAGCCGGAAGGCGTGGTGCATACGAGATGGCAGCATAGCGGCTGCACCTTGAGTATATTTAGCTTCTGTGACTGTGAGAATCAGGTCATTTACGCAAAAGGTCCGGATAATCCGTCATCTGGCGAATTATCGTATTTACTGAACAGGGTCGAATCGGGTACTGACGTCCTGTATGTTAATGTGTTCGAGGCATACAATGGTGATCAACCCTATATTCTTGAAGTCGCAATAGAGTCTGCCGACGCCAGGCATGTTAAAGTTGTGATTACATGCAAGGATGGAATGAAGAAACACGAATTTGAGATTGGTATTTCATGATATATGAGGAGATCTTGGCGGATTTGAGTATGACAATATTGTGGATGGGGAAAAGTTTACGGGCCGCCTTTTTGGACACGACTTCAAGAGCGGTTGGAACCCCATACCCAGCCCTCCCCAGGCACCAAAAGTATGTGTTCACCACGCAGAGATCTTAAGAGGACGCCGACAGATGTACTAGGCATTTGTTCGTTGTATTGACCCGTATAACTTTTACCTGATCGGTGATACCATCCAAGTAAAGATCACGAAGCAAGTGTAGACCATCACACAGCTTTTCAAATATATTGGGATGAGGCCTTAAAGCTTATCCGTCGCGAATGAAGGTCCGCCGGCGGTCATGGATTGGATTAAAATCGGAAGGGACCTCGTTCAAGCCAAGCAATAAAGGAAAGGAACGCAGTCGGCGTATCGAAAACTACTGGCTTGACCCCAAGGCGGCACATATAGAAGCGGCTCATCGCAGGGCAAGAATATTCCCCGTTATTACCGCATGCTATGGAACTGGTTGAACTGCGCATTCAGGAAGGTTTCGACATTGCTTATTATCACAACGCGAAAGCGGCGGCGAGGAAAAAAATGTTTTCGTCGTAAGGAAACCTCCAAAAACGACAGAGCTCCATTTGGGTCATGAAAGTCGTAAAAGTGTTATGGAATAGTCGTTAGCGTTACAGAAATGCCTAGCAGTTGTATTATAATCGGAAACTAGGAATCCCATGTAAGCCCGATGATGAGTTAGGCGAATAAAACTCCCTGGCACTATCTTTGAAAGCAATTTATTATATAGTGGACATAAATGGGGAGGCACGTATGATGAAGGTTTTACTGCGCCGACTTTCTTGGAACTCCGTACGAGTAAAATTAGTATTAGGTATTATCATGCTTGTCCTGCCATTAATTCTGTTCTTGTATTTCATTGTCTTTTACGCGACGGGAGTCATTCACGAACAGGTCGCCAAGTCCAATAAAAATATGATTTCGTTGTACATGGGGCAAATTGACCAAGGATTGGACGATGTCAACGGGTATCTTCTTTCGCTGACAATGAATTCGAACCTTATATCCTTAGTAAATACCACGGACCACGAAGAGTACTTGTACGCAAAGCAATCCTTATCTTCCGAATTGTCGGCGGGAGTTTTCGATAACAAATTAATGGATGCAATGTTCATTTACGATTCGAAGAAAGATCAGTTGATTGATGCATTCACGAATCGAACAACATTTTCGCGTCGCGAGGCAGTTCGGAACTATATACGAACAAAATTAGCAACGGAGGGTGAAAGCTCCTCAGGAAATCACTGGTATGCAGAGGAGATCGGACAGGATTACTATATTTTTCGTGTTATTAGTTTTCAAGGGATAGCGATCGGCGCTTGGGTCAGCGCGGAGTCTCTGCTCACCCCTCTCGAATTTATTGAGTTGGGCGAACGAGGAACCGCTCTTTTCGCTACTTCCGGCGGGGTTCCCATGGATAAGCAGGCTTTCATCACCGATCATGGAATTCGACTGGATCGCAATGTAGAGAACTACTATTTCTCAGGAGACGAAGGGGGATTTCTTGTGATCGGCGCTAGCTCGAAGGCAGGGCCCTTTCGGCTTGTAGCCATCATCCAGAATAGCTCTATTCTGGAAGCGCTTCCTTTCCTAAACCAAGTGATTTATTTCATTACCGCTGGATTGTTTATTTTAATTCCCTGCTTTTTTATCTTTTTAAGAAAACTGCTGTTAACCCCCCTTCAACGAATCATGTCGGCTATGAAACTGATCGGCGAAGGGAATGTGAATATGCGAATGAAAACGGTACCTACTACCTCCGACGAGTTTGTAGTCCTGAATCAGACCTTCAATCGGATGATGGAGCAAATCGATACGTTGAAAATTAAGGTTTACGAGGAGCAAATTAATAAGCAAAAAGCAGAACTTCAGCATCTTCAGTTGCAAATCAACCCCCATTTTTTTATGAATTCGCTCAACATCCTGTATAACTTGGCTCTCGTGAAAAACTTCGATCTCATTAGGGAAATGACCATGTGTTTGGTTCGGTATTTTCGCTATATGTTTCGAAGCAATCTATCGTTCGTCCCTCTTGCCGATGAAATCCAACATGTGCGGAATTTTTTGCGCATCCAAGAGCTGAGATTTCCGGAAAGTCTACATTGCCAAATTCATGTTCCGCAATATCTTAAGCGCGTTCCGATTCCTCCGCTGTGCATTCAGACGTTCGTTGAAAATGCCATTAAACATTCGGTCACCTTGGATGAACGAATTCGTCTTCAAGTGAAGGTTGAACTCGATGAGCAGGGACCGGAGCCTCAAATTTGTATTGAAGTGAAGGATTCGGGAAAAGGGTTTGCCGACGAGATCTTAAACCAGCTTCGAGCGGGGGAACGAATCGTAGACGATCAGGGAGACCACATCGGGATCTGGAATGTTCGACACCGACTGCGGCTGCTATACCAAGACCGCGCATATCTTGGATTTCATAATGCGATTCCTCGAGGAGCTGTCGTCGAGATGAAGCTGCCGCTGAACCCGAGACTCGAGGAAGAGGGGAGCGAAACAGAGCATGAAGCTGTTAGTGGTCGATGACGAAATATTAGCTGTCGAGGGAGTCATTGCTTCGGTGGACTGGAATCAACTTGGCGTCCATCAATTGTTTAAGGCTTTTAATGTACGACAGGCAAAAGAAATTTTCGAAAAAGAGAGCATCGATATTATGCTTTGCGACATCGAGATGCCGCAAGAAAGCGGTATCGAATTGATTCAATGGGTCAAAGGGAATCAATTGCAAACGGAAACGATCTTTTTAACTTGTCATGCCGATTTCCAATATGCAAAGCAAGCGATACAGCATGGCAGCCTCGATTATTTGTTAAAGCCCATTGAGCCGGAAGAGCTAACATTAGCAATCGCGAAAGCAATTGAAAAGATCGGGACTACGATGCAAATGAAGCAGTACTCCCAATATGGCGAGTATTGGGTGAGGCACCAGCCAGTGGTGGTCGAACAGTTTTGGCTGGATATATTGAAGCGAAAGATCCCCTCCGTTCCGGAGGCCATCGCCAAAATCGCTGCAGAACGCAACATCCCTTACGCCGGAAAAATGAAGTTGCTTCCCCTGCTGCTTAAAGTGCAAAGATGGTATAAAACCATCGGTCAACGGGATGAGAAAATTTTGGAATTCGCGCTCCAAAACACTGCGGAAGAGATTTTTCAGAAAGCGGAACTTACAGCGCAAATCATTCCATTGGACCGCGGGGAGTTGGTGGTGGTTCTCTCGTCTCCAGAGCAATATGTGGACTTGCCGAGCCGGTTAAAGTCAGTCCTGGAAGCATACATTTCGGCATGCAATCGATATTTTTATTGCGACATTGCTTGTTATATCGGGAAAGAATCTTACATCCGTGATTTAGCCTCGATGAAAGATCGGTTGCAGCAAGCAGACCGGGATAACGTATCCCGTTTCAATGCGGTAATTCGGTTGGAAGAGGGGAAATGTATTCGATCCATCGCTCTGCCGGATATGAAATTGTGGTCTGTTTTACTCGAAGCGGGGGAAAACGCGAGACTGCTACGCGAAGCGGTTCAGTACTTACGTGAACTTGTCAGTAAAGATCAAATGAATGCCGTTCGGTTGCAGCAGTTTCATCATAATTTTCTGCAGATGGTTTACTCGTATCTCCAGCAACAGGGAATTCATGCACATGAGTTGTTTATGGATAGTACGTCGTTGTCCCTGAATGAATCAGCAACGAAATCCGTGCCGGACATGATGAAATGGATCGAACATCTGCTGAGTCGAGCGGCGGAATACGGGGAGAGCCATTCTTTATTCGAGAAGGTCAAGCGCTATATTCATCAACATATCGACCAAGAGATGTCCCGGGAAGAAATCGCTAACCATGTATATCTGAATCCTGATTATCTTACGCGGGTGTTCAAAAAAGAGACGGGCATGTCCATCTCGGAGTTCGTGCTGAGTGAGCGTTTGAAGGTCGCCAAAGAATTGCTCGCGAAAACGGATTTATCGGTAAGTTCCGTCGCCCTTCGCGTGGGTCACCATAACTTTTCGTATTTCTCCAAGCTGTTTCGAAAACATACGGGGCTAACCCCGGTCGAGTATAAGAATCGATATATCACTGACGAAAAAAAGGTGAACTAAAACGACATAGAAACCGTTTCCAAGCAAGCGCGGAAACGGTTTTTTATTACAAAACGAGGTCGTAGAAGTGCCATAGAATAGTCGTCAAGTTGTTAGTTGGGAATAGCCGCCGCTCTTACAATGGATATATAAACGGTTGAGGGTCTTTTCCGGTAAAGAAGCGCAGACCATGCAAAGGAGCAGTCCAAAGATGAAGCATAAGCCGAATTTTGTGTTTATCCATACCGATCAGCAGCGTGCGGATTGCCTTGGAATAGAAGGTCGTCGCAAAGGTTTGTACACTCCGAATCTCGATTTCTTGGCCGTTAGCGGCATGCGGTTTTCCGCAGCGTACGCAACGACGCCAGTATGTATTCCGCAAAGATTGACCTTCCTTTCGGGACAAACAGCGTCAATGCATGGGGTGCTAGGGAATACAGGGATCCCGTACTTTCCGTTCGAAACGACGCTTCCGAGCGAATTGAGCAAAGGGGGGTACCAGACTGCCTTAGTCGGGCGCACCTTCCATACCTATCCTTTCGATCATCCTTACGGTTTCGAGTATTATATGCCGGGCGACCCTAGCTCGGAATTTAAGGACAGCACGGATCCGTTTTTCACTTTTTTGCGAGAACATGCTCCTGAAGGTTCCGGCGGATATTATGGCAACGGGACCGATAACAATTCTTACATCGGGGCGCCGTTCCACCTGCCGAACGAATTGCATCATACGCAATGGACGACGGAACGAGCGCTTGAGTTTTTGCAAGTGCGCGATAGCGACAGACCGTTCCTGTTGACGGTGGGCTATTACGCGCCTCATGGGCCCCAGAATCCGCCTGCGGAATTTTTCGATCGATACTATTACAATCAGGATTTGGATAACCCGGTGATCGGCGAATGGGCTATCCCTCCGGTTGCGAATTGGAGTCCTACTCGCAGCTCCTATGTTGACCTGTCGGGCGAGTTGTTGCGTAGCTGCAGGGCAGGGTATTACGGGAACATCACCTTCATCGATTTGCAGTTGGGACGGATTATCAATCGGGTAAGGCAAATACCGAACACCTATATCATTTTTACTTCCGATCATGGCGAAATGCTAGGGGATCATTATTTGTACCATAAGGCCCAACCTTACGAGGGGGCCGCACATATACCGTTCCTGATCGCGGGGCCTGATGTCTCTCCGATGCAGGTTTGCGACAAAACCATCGGGTGGCATGACATTATGCCGACGATGTTGGATCTAGCCGGCTTGCCGATCCCTGACCATGTGGATGGACAGAGTTTGGCGCCTTTGTTGCAGAACCCATCGACTTCAGAATGGAGAGAGTACCTTCATGGAGAATGCTCCCGCCCGATGTCGCCGCCGAAGCTTCCAGGTCAAGCGACGGAAGGGAACATGGCTTACGAAACCGGGTTCCATTACCTTACGGACGGAAAAACTAAATATATCTGGCATACTCAAAGCGGGCGGGAGCAACTCTTCGACTTAATGAATGATCCGCATGAACGATTCGATTTATCTGCGAAGGCGGAATATGCGAACGAATTGACGTTATGGCGGGGACGACTTATTGATGAAATCAAAGACAGGCCGGAAGGGTTCACGGACGGTGAGCGGTTAATCGCCGGTCGTAAATACGCTTCGTTGCTGCCGAAAGCTCAGGAAATTGTCGATCGACGTTTAGAGGAAGGATATGCAATCGCTTATTATCAGAATCGGAAGACGACAAAGAAAACGTAAAGGAAAGAGGTGGAGGGCTTGACCACGAATCAACTGTATGCACGACAAGAAGAAGCAAAGATTCGGATTCAGACCGGAAAATTGCGTAGATTAAAGCCATACCTTCCATTGTTTCTGATGACGGTTCCGGCGGTGCTTTACTTTTTCATTAACAATTACCTCCCGATGTTCGGGTTGGTGATTGCTTTTAAGAACATCGATTTTTCCCACGGAAGCGGTTGGTTGCTGAAGAGCGAATGGGTGGGCTTGCTGAATTTCAAGTTTTTATTCGCTTCCAATGATGCGTATATCATTACTCGAAATACGATTCTATATAATGCTTTCTTTATCGCGATCAATTTGATCTTCAGTGTAGGTATAGCGATCTTGCTGAATGATATTAGGCAGCGCTTCATGGCGCGATTATATCAAACGATCATTATTTTCCCGTTCTTGATCTCCATGGTCATAGTCAGTTACTTAGTGTATTCCTTTTTAAGCATTGACGCGGGATTTATGAATAAAACGGTGCTTCCTATGTTGGGAATGGAACCGATCTCTTGGTACTCGGAGCCTAAGTATTGGCCTTATATCCTAACGCTCGTCGATATTTGGAAGGGATCTGGATTTGGCTGCATTATTTACCTCGCGGCCATCGTCAGCATCGATCATGATTATTTCGAAGCTGCTCGGATCGATGGAGCATCGAAACTTCGGCAAATCTTTTCCATAACCCTACCGATGATTGCACCGGTGATTATTATGATGACGCTCCTTCGGATTGGGAGAATATTTCACTCGGATTTCGGATTATTCTACCAAGTGCCGATGAACTCCGGCGCGATCTACGACACGACGAACGTCATCGATACGTATGTGTATCGCGCTTTGATTCAACTGGGGGATATCGGTATGTCTTCCGCGGCGGGCGTTTATCAGTCCATCGTCGGCTTTCTCCTCATCCTCCTTTCCAACTACGTGGTTCGAAAAATTAATAAAGATGATGCTTTGTTTTAAGGAGGGATATCCGTGAGAAACGAGTCCAGAGGCTATTATTGGTTTGCGCATATATTCCTGCTTCTTTTTTCTATCGTATGCGTCGTACCATTTCTACTACTAACGATTTCTTCCTTCACCGACAATTTGACTCTTGTAAGGAACGGCTACTCCTTCTTTGCGGAAAAGTACAGTCTATCGGCTTATCAATATTTATGGGAGCAATCCGATCAGCTGCTTCGTGCCAACGGAATTACCGTCCTCATTACGGCGGTCGGAACAACTGCGGGGCTGATCATGATGGCGCTGATCGCTTATCCGATTTCGCGCAGGGACTTTCCGCTGAGAAAATCGCTTACCTTTTATGTCGTATTTACGATGCTGTTTAACGGTGGGTTGGTACCTACGTATTTGGTCTATACTCAATTATTCGACGTAAAGAACACAATATGGGCTTTAATTATTCCGGGGTTATTGATGAATGGATTCAGCGTCTTGTTAATTCGAACGTTCTTCCAAAATTCTATCCCGGTTGCCTTAATCGAATCGGCGAAGATCGATGGCGCAAGCGAATTGCGCATTTTGTGGAAAATCGTGCTCCCCTTGTCGACGCCAATCATGGCTACCATCGGTCTTTTCCAAGGCATTCACTACTGGAATGATTGGATGAACGGGTTAATCTATATTACCGACCCAAAACTATATAGTATGCAGAACCTGCTGAACCGCATGATTACGGAAATCCAATTTCTAGTAAGCAACGACGTCGGGCAAGTTACCGATATGTCGGAATTACCTACGGTTACGATGCGGATGGCGATCGCCGTTGTCGGGATCCTTCCCATAGTGATAACGTATCCTTACTTTCAAAAATATTTCGCGAAAGGCATGACGGTCGGCGCAGTGAAAGGGTAAAACCCGTAAGGTTTACAAAAATATTGGGGAGGGGTCGAAAACATGAAAAAAAGGGTGAAGACAACCGCAGTAACCATCATTTTGGCATTGATCATGACGGTATTCCTCTTTGCTTGCGGCGATAATCAGAGCAGCAGCTCTAGCGAGAGCAACCAACCGTCGAAAGAGTCGAAAACCGAACCTCCGGTGGAGTTAGTCATGACCGTGTCTCTTGTAGGCAATCCGCCGGCTGATCTTCAGCTTGTTACTGACGAAATCAATAAGTATTTGATCGAGAAAATCAATGCGAAGATTAAGGTAGTCCCTATTAGCTTCGGTTCTTATAGTCAGCAAATTAACTTGATGTTAACGGGCAAGGAGCAGCTGGACCTGATGGTTACGGGTCCGCAAATCGGATTCACGAGTCAAGTAGGCAAAAATCAGCTTCTTCCGCTGAATGAATATTTAAACGACCATGGTCAAGGCATTCTGGAAGTTGTAGACAAAGAGATTATGAAAGTTGGCATGGTCAAGGGCGAGCCATACGCGGTACCCGTGATCGGGAATTCGGTGCAGGGCAGAGGTTTCGTGCTTAGAAAGGAAATTGCCGATAAATACAATGTCGATATGACGAAAATCAAAACGTTGGACGATGTGGAAGCAGTACTGAAAGTTATTAAAGAGAACGAACCCGACGTGGTTCCATTGGTTCCGGATAAACCCGGCGAGTCCATCTTATCTTATTATGAAACCGGTGACACCTTGGGGGATAGTATTGGCTATCTTCCGAATTTCGACAACGACTTGAAGGTAGTTAATCTATATGAGACCCAGGAATATTCGGACCTCCTAAACCGAATGAAACGGTGGTACGATGCAGGGTACTTGTTGCAAGACGGCTCTACGAATAAAGAGGATGCAAGGAGTTTACTCGGTGCCAAACGAGCGGCTGCATACTTCGGAACCATTAGCGCGCGCAGCGACGAGGCGTTTTCAAAAATCGAATTCGGCACAGACGTTGTTCGTTCAATGATTCTAAGACCGGCGCTTCAAACCAGTACGGCAGCGCGGTTATTATGGGCCATTCCTCGAAACTCGCAGCACCCGGAGAAAGCAATGGAAGTACTAAATCTATTGTATACGGATGAAACCTTCGTGAATTTGATCGATTATGGGCTAGAAGGCAAGCATTATGTGAAGCTAGAGGATGGGAGAATCGATTATCCGCAAGGGGTGGATCGGAATAATAGTCCATACCCCGGCAATTGGAACTTTTTGTTCGGCAATATGTATTTAGCGTATGTCAAGCTGCCGAACGAGGTTGAATTCCATGAGATTAACAAAGCGTCCCATGAGAACGCCATCCGTTCCAAAGCATTAGGCTTCAACTTTGACCCGAATCCAGTAAGAACGCAATATGCCGCGGTACGGTCGGTTCTTGATAAATATAAGCTCGGATTAGAAACTGGCATGCTGGATCCGGCAAAAGTGCTGCCGGAATTTATTGCTCAGCTGAAGGTTGCAGGAATCGATGAAGTGATTGCTGAAAAGCAAAAGCAGCTCGACGAATGGGCGGCGACCAACAAGTAAACATATAATTATGGAACCTCGATCAACCATCATGATCGAGGTTCTTATCTTTCTGTCAGCAACCGAAAAGTCGTAGAAGTGCCAAAGAATGGTCGTCTGGTTGTTAGTTGAGCTTATGGGTCTTCATTACAATGAATACAATTCAAGTTTTTTCGAGGTTGGAATGAATGCGTGTGCGCAGACCTCGATTCTAATTAGGGAGGAATGAACAAGTGAGTCGATCAAAGCCCAATATCATTTTAATTGTTTCCGACCAACATAGAGGGGACTGGTTAGGATATGCCGGAAACCCATTCGTCGAAACTCCGAACATGGACCGGATGGCCCGGGAGGGGGTACATTTCACGAATGCATATTGCAACTCCCCGTTTTGCGTTCCCTCCCGAATGTCCATGATGACAGGTCGGTATCCACATCATACCGGAGTATATACGAACTCCGATTACTTGGCTTCGGATATGCCGACTTTTGCTCACGCTCTTAGCCTAGGCGGTTACGAAACGGTGCTTTGCGGCAGGATGCACTTTAACGGACCCGATCAGCGGCATGGCTTCGCCCAACGCATTTTCGGCGATATTTCCCCGTCTTACCCGGGAGGCCCTTCGACTGACTATGGCGATTTAGCCGGAACGCAGGGACAGGGGCTGAAGTCGCTGGAAATGGCCGGGCCCGGCGACAGTGCGGTCATCCGTTATGATGAAGCGGTCGTTGCAACTTGCGAGCAGTTTTTGGGGCAAAAATCTCACGAAGAGCAGAAACCCTTATTCTTAACGGTTGGGTTTTATGGGCCTCACCATCCGTATGTTTGCCCTCCCGAGTATTATGAGCGTGCGCTTGCAGCAATGGAAAATGCCGGTGATGTTCCTTTAGGTAAGCCGGAGGAACTGCACCCATGGGTGAAGGATTGGACGAAGCGGCTTCAAGCGGACCGAATCACGCCGGAGCTTTTACGCACAGCTCGTGCGTGTTATGCCGGTCTGATTTCCTTGATGGATCACCATGTGGGCCGCGTACTCAAGGCAGCCGAGTCGCTTCCTGGTGAGACCGTTGTTATTTATGTGAGCGATCATGGAGATATGGCAGGAGATCGGGGGATGTTCTGGAAGCGCTGCGCTTTTGAAGGAGCGATCCGTGTACCAATAATCTTTTACTCGCTGCCCGGCGCCAAAGGTGAACGATTCATCGCTGGGGAACGTCAAATCAAAGCGCCTGTAAGTCTAGTGGATTTGGCGCCCACTTTAATTTCAATAACCGGCGCCCCGGCTTTACCTAATCTCGACGGTCAGGATATAAGTCCGTTATTTCATTCCGGCAGCGATGGCAGCTTAGCAGATTGGGAAAGCCGGCCAGTGTACTCGGAGCTGGCGACTCCGGAGGATTCCGTTATGCGAATCGTTATTCGAAACGGTGTCAAGCTGGTCTACTGCCACGGGTACGAAGTATTTATGTATGACTTAAACGTCGATCCGCAGGAGCAGCGGGACGTAAGCGGCTTGCCGGAATATCAGACGGCGAAACGGGAGCTTCTGGCGCTGCTCATGGATGGCTGGGACCCGGCGGCGATTCTTACAGAGATAGAAGAAAGACAGGAAGATGCCGAGTTTATGAAACAATGGGGTAAACAAGTCGGGATGGGGAAAATGGACTTATGGGAGCAAGCATCTAGAACATAAGAGAGGCGTTGAATATGAGCATAACTCAAGGGAGCTATACCGCTGCGATTGCCGTCAGTCCAAACCATGTGGGCGAAGAGGTTAGTAAAAATCTGTTTGGTGCGATTCAAAGATGGGTTAGAAACGGAGAGCACGCTGCCGACCCCGAAACAGGCAAAGTCTACGATCAGATCGTGGAGGCATGCCAGATTATAGGTGTTACAGATATTCGTTATGGGGCTGGGAATCTCAGCGGTCAGGGGTTTTTGTTCGACCGACTGATCGGTCCCATGGAAAACCGGACGTGGTGCTATAACTTGAATGGGACAAAAGGCTTTCCGCCGATATACGGCCCCGATGAAGCCGGTGATTTATGCACCCAGTTAAAAGCCGACATATCTCTTGTTCTGAACTTCCATCGCAGCAATGTTCAAGAGCAACTCAACTACGTAAGCTACATGATACACCCTTCCAACGGCCAAAAGGTTGATATCTACAACATCGCAACCTACAAGGATAAGGAGTACTACGACCCTCAATACTGGGGCAATCTTAGAGCTTCCATCGGGCGTGCAGAGCCCTATTCTTTAAAGTTAGTTACTGTAGGAAACGAAGAAGGTGTGGATAACCATGGCGGCTGGTATTCCGGAGAACTGGTCGAAGTTGGCGAGCATCCGGACGACGTCATGATCGATTTTAATGATCCAACGTGTGTAAAAACTGCATTATATGTTTGGGGGGGGACCGTTAGATTTACAAAGCAGGCTGTTGCAACGTACGCCGACTTGGACGAAGAAGCCTCCACAAGCTCCGGCAAGCCCAATCAGGAGTTTTATGCCTATTACAGACATATTAACGAAGGGACGGCTATTGTTTACGTAGACGATGTGGAGTGGAAAGTCGTGGATTGCCTTTCTTCCGCAGGTCCCAATGATCAAGTTTGTACCTTGGAGTGCCATTTCGGAAAGATAATATTTGGCGACGGAAAACACGGTGCAATTCCTGCGAAAGGAGCAAAGATTACGTTATCTTGCGAGTCGACGCATAAGGGATACGTTGACTATTACAAGGCCATAAAGGCTCTTTATCCAGAGATAATCGTGGGTTCGAATGTCTGTAGAATTGATCCCTTTTTTAAGGTCATAGGAAAATCGACTCCATATGAAGTGGCGCAAAATATCGGATTGGGTTTATACGAACCCAGTCGGGGCGATAAGCCATTCAATGAGATGTTATTCTATCAAAATATGGTTACGGCAGAAAATCAGGCAGACAAGGTGAATGAAATAAGAGAAAGGATCAGAAGTACAGGTAAAGAAATGAAGGTCCATATGACTGCGTGGAACCGCAACAATGGCTTTAGACCTCAGGGAACGGGACCTGATTGGCAAATTAATTTCGCAACGGCCATGTTAACTGCCAATCAACTTTATGAATATATGATGGCAGGCATAGAGCATGCGTATTTCTTTCAACTTAATAACGCACCTTGGAATCCAGTGTCAGGGGGACATGTCGACCCTGGAACCTATTCAGCGCTGATCACGTCGGTGAATGGGGAGGAAGCCATCATTTCGCCAAAAGGCTGGGCTTTTTCCATGTTCAGTCGGATGGCCGGCAAGAAACTGGTCGAGACTGTCGTGGATGGTCCCATCCTCCCCATTCAAGCCGTAAATGCACTAGACCCAAAGTATTGCGATCCAAACGAGACCCCGGTTAATAAATTGAATTTGCTCAAGGCAGCAACGGCCATGGACGAAAATGGCAATATGCTGATGGTCGTAATTAATAACAGCTTTACAGATAACTGTAGGGCTACGGTACATCTTGACGGGTTTGAATATGACAGCATTGTGGAAGTGACTACGCTGAACGCGGATAGTTTCTACGATCAGAATAGTCCGGAAACACCAAACAAGGTCAGGCCTGTCACCAAGAAGGTCGACCTGGGAGGAAATCATTTCGAGTACATCTTTCCGGCGCACTCCGTTACGAGCATTGTGTTCAATAAGCCGAGTTCGTAGAGCATTGAAATTGAATAAATAATATGTTCAGAAACCCCATTTCCCTTCTCAGCAGCAATATGGGAAACCGGGGTTTCTTATACGATCCGGATCTGCGCTTTGAGTCACCTAAATAGAAGGGAGAACAATAACAGATGAGCAAAAAACCGAGCGAAAAACCTAACATCTTATTTTTAATGAGTGACGAGCATCGTGCGGATGTTGCTGGTTATGCGGGGAATCGAATCATACGTACGCCTATTCTAGATGAATTGGCACGTACTGGAGTTGTCTTTTCAAACGCGTATACGCCTTCCCCAATATGTTCGCCCGCCAGACCTTGCATCATGGCAGGGCAATTGCCGAAGACCTGCGGCGCCTTAGAATTTGGCGATGATCTCCCGCCGTTCTCTAACACATTCGCTCGTGTCTTTTCGGAGCATGACTATTCTACTGTCGTAGCGGGCAAGCTGCATCATACCGGTATGGATGTCATGCAGGGTTGGACCCAAAGAATAGGCGGAGATACGAATGTAAGCAATAAATTGTATAAAAACAATGGCGAGAAGGAGAGAAGGGATCCGCAGGTGAACCCTACCCTTGCGATTAAGAATAAATGGTCTGACGCTAAAGAAATAAAACGCGCGGGAATATGTACTAAAGATGGGTACCACATTGACGAATATACGGTATTAGGTGCAGAACAGTTCATCCGTGATTATTTCAACAGCCCATATTATGATCGTCCGGGGGAGAATCCGCTTCTCTTAAAGGTGAGTCTCATTCGACCTCATTACCCTTATTTGACTACGGAAGAGAAGTTCAACTATTACCTCAACAGAGTTGAACCGTATTTGAATGAGACAGTTTTCGACCATCCGTTCCTATCCACACGACAGGTGAAACCCGGAGTTGACGCAGAGCCTCGGGAGATAAGAAGAGCCACGGCAGCGTATTATGGCATGATTGAAGAACTGGATGAACATTATGCAAGAATACTGAAAGCGCTTGAACTCGTTAATCAGAATGTAGACGATTGGATTATTGTATATACAAGTGATCACGGCGAGATGCTTGGTCAGCATGGGATATGGGAGAAACAAAAGTTTTTTGAGGCTAGCGTGCGCGTGCCGTTGATTATTAGATATCCGAAACGGTTTAAGGGAGGTACAGTTGTAAACGAAAATGTGAATTTATGCGACCTTTATGCAACGTTATGTGAATTAGCAGGTATTCCCATTCCATCTGGACTGGACAGTCGCAGCCTTGTGCCTTTAATGGAGGGAAACCGTAAAGGCTGGAATAATGAATCGATTTCCCACTTCGGCAAAACAAACCTAATGATTAAACAGGACCATTTAAAATATCAATATTACGGGGAACATATGCCGGAGGTACTATTCGATCTAAATAGAAATCCAGATGAAACTAAAAATTATATAGACGATCCTGCGTACGCAGAGGACATACGAGCCTTCCGAAAAAGACGTATAGAACTGGGATATTATCATGAAGAACATAAAGTGCGCAAGTAGATAAAGCCACTATTTGCAGCATTGGCCAGGACATAGCGAAGCGTGAACCATGGGGACGCTTCTTACCAATCATCAGATGCGATTCTCCGGTTACTTTGCGATTGAAGAGCCGTGGAGCGATATCATAACCATTGAAGACCTCGGACAGGTCGTTGTGCGTAAGATTACAGTATGTCGTTAAAGTGCTAGCGTTTAGTCGTTATTTTATCAGATTGATTTGAAAGGTTATAATACACTCTTGATTGAAAGCGCAAACATTTTGACGGTAAAGGGGGAGTAATAATCTTTACATGGTGAACATGACCAAGGTTAGCTTTAAATCAAGCTTAAGGATGAAAGACGCGAGTTCCCATTTTGATTCGTAGGGGGATAAACAATGAATAAGTCGGTAAAGGCAAAAGCTTTGGCAATCATATTGACGATAATGATGACGGTATTGTTAACAGCTTGCAGTCCTAACCAAGGCAGCAACTTGAACGCTAGTTCAAACGAAAGTGAATCATCGACTCAAACAACGAATGAACCGCCCGTTGAATTAGTTATGAGCATTTCAAGTGAGCTTCCTGCAGACACGCAGCTTGTCCTTGACGAGTTGAACAAGTATTTAATTGAAAAAGTGAATGCCAAACTCAAAATTATTGGGGTCCCGTTTGGTTCATATTCGCAGCAAATCAACTTAATGATGACCGGACAGGAACAACTTGATTTAATGATTACGGGGCCGGCGCTAGGGTTCGTAGGTCAAGCAGGGAAAAACCAGCTAACGGATTTAGACGAGTACTTACGTAGTCAAGGTCAAGGTATTCTGGATGTGGCAGACAAAGACATGTTGAAAGTAGGTCAAGTGAATGGCAAGACGTACGCAATTCCGATCATCGGACAATCGGTACAAGGTAAAGGGTTGATTCTCAGGAAAGATCTGGCTGATAAATATAACATTGATATGACAAAAATCAAGACGGTTGATGATGTTGAACCTGTACTTCAAATTCTTAAAGAGAATGAACCGGATCTTATTCCTTTGGTTCCAACGCGTCCCGGTGTGAGCATTGTACAGTACTTCGAGACGGGCGACAATTTGAGTGATGATCATTATATTGGGTTTCTCCCGAATTTTGATAACGGTTTGAAAATTGTTAATTATTACGAAACACAAGAATACAAAGATTTGGTTAACCGCATGAAAAAATGGTATGACGCGGGATACTTGTTGAAAGATGGTACAACCAACAATGAGCAAGGTAAAGCTCTGGTATTGGCTAATCGGGCCGCGGCTGTGTTTGGACCCATCGGTGTGGAAAGCGACGCAGCTTATTCCAAGAATACGTTTGGTACCGAGGTAGTTCGTGCAATGATTAGTGAACCTTCGGTTACTACAGCTACGGCCTCGCAAATCCTGTGGTCAATCCCTCGTCATTCCAAGCACCCGGAAAAAGCAATGGAAGTCCTGAATTTAATGTACACTGACGCTACATTTTTGAACTTACTTGTCTATGGCATTGAAGGAAAGCACTATATTAAACTCGATGATGGAAGAATTGACTTCCCGGAAGGCATGACGAGAAAGAATAGTCCTTATCCTGGTCACCTGTACTTTTTATTCGGCAATGTGTATTTAAACTATGTAAAGGTGCCAGTCGAAGCGGATATCCACGAAAGAAGGAGAGCTTCGTACGAACAAGCGATTAAGTCAAAGGCATTAGGTTTTAACTTCGATACAACACCGGTAAAGACGAAATATGCTGCGGTCGTCTCCGTCGTCAATAAATATAAGCTAGGCTTAGAGAGCGGAATGCTTGATCCGGAGAAAGTACTCCCGGAATTTATTTCTCAATTGAAAACCGCAGGTATCGATGAAATCATAGCTGAAAAGCAAAAGCAGCTTGATGAATGGGCGGCAACCAGCAAATAGTTAGGGGAACAAGTAGCTTCAATCATGCGTTGATTGGGGCTACTTCTATATTAAAAAGGTCGTATAAGTGTCAAGTATTGGTCGTCTGATTGGCAGTTGTAGTTGCGGGTTTCTTTTACATTAGGGATAAGTGAGTGGCATTCAGCCAAATAAGGGATTTTATTCTATGGAGGGAACAATCTATGGCAATTTGGGAGAGGGAGCAATTCGAGGGGAGAATCGGGAGAACTGTGGAGGAGTCGATTCCATGGTGGCCGAAGAAAAAAGATATGGATAGTAAACCAAACATCGTTTTGGTTCTGCTCGATGATCTGGGTTTCTCACAATTGGGATGCTACGGTTCCGACATTAGTACCCCGAATATCGATGCGCTTGCGCAAGGGGGCTTAAGATATAACAATTTTCACACCACTGCGCTTTGCGCCCCGTCGAGAGCCGCTTTACTCACAGGCCGGAACCCTCATTCGGTTGGCTTGCGCACCGTCCTTGGCTCGGATGCCGGGTTCCCGAACGCGCGCGGGAGAGTGAGCAAGGAGGCTGCGTTACTCAGCGAAATGTTGCTAGAACATGGCTACAACACATTTGGCGTTGGGAAATGGCATTTGGTTACAAACGCTGAACAATCGTTCGCAGGTCCCTTCGACAGCTGGCCCCTCGGTCGCGGGTTCGAGCATTATTATGGATTTTTAGGCGGAGCGACCAGCCACTGGAATCCTGAACTCGTTGATGGCAACCGGCGCATTCCGCAGCCGAAGCGGGCCGAAGAAGGATATCATCTGACGGAAGATTTGACGGATAAAGCGATCGAATATATTCGGGAGCAGCGGACAGCGGCACCTGACAGACCCTTTTTCTGTTATGTGGCCTTAGGGGCTCCTCACGCGCCGCATCATGCGCCGAAGGAGTTTATCGACAAATATAAGGGCAAGTACGATAAGGGATGGGACCGCACGCGGGAGGAATGGTTCGAACGTCAAAAGGAACTGGGGATAATCCCGAAGGATACCCAGCTGCCGCCGCGTAACCCGGATGTGAGGGCTTGGGATGAGTTGAACGCCGACGAAAAAAGATTATACGCGCGTTTGCAGGAAGCCTTCGCAGGATTTTTGGAACATACGGACTACCATATCGGACGCTTGATTCGATACTTGCAAGAGATCGGCCAGTACGATAACACGATCATAATGCTGTTATCCGATAACGGCGCATGCCATATGGGCGGGGACCACGGAAATCTGAATCAGTGGGCCGAGTTCGGGGGCCCCAATGCCGAGACCTTCGAATCTAAGCTCCGCAGGTACGACGAAATTGGCACGCCCCAAGCCAACAACCACTACCCCAAGGGGTGGGCGCATGTAGGAAACACCCCGCTTCGATGGTACAAATCGGATGTGCATGCCGGCGGCGTCAAGGATCCGCTGATTATTCATTATCCGGCGAAAATAAAGGATGGCGGCAGCATTCGAAATCAGTACCATCACGTTATCGATATCGTTCCGACCATTCTTGAGTTGACGGGTACTACGGCGCCGGATGTATACAAAGGAGTTCCCCAAATGCCTCTTCACGGCGTTAGCATGGCGTATACGTTAGATCAACCGGAAGCTCGTTCTCCGAAGAAAACGCAAATCTACGAAATGAACGGAAACAGAGCGATTTTCCACGAAGGTTGGAAGGCTGTGTCGAAGCACAAGCCGGGTCAAAGCTTCGATCAGGATCGTTGGGAATTATATAACCTGAATAACGATTTTAACGAACTGGACGATTTGGCGACGGCCGAACCGCAAAAACTTCAGCAACTCATAGAGCTATGGTGGTCGGAAGCGGAGAGATACGGTTTCCTGCCGTTGGAAAATCGCCCGATGAGAGCGTCATTGGCCCAATCCAATACCGCACATCAAACTCCGATACGAAGAAGTTTTTATAGGTCCGAGTACGGATTGCCGCCGAAGAAGGCGCCCGAATTGCGGAACAAGCCGTTCGAAATTCGAGCGGAAGTACACCGTTCCGACCGGTTGATGGACGGCGTTATCGTCGCCGCTGGGGGAAGCGCAGGCGGATACTCATTTTATGTGAAACATAACCGACTCGTATTCGCGAACAACAGGAATGGGGTAGAGCATCAAAGAATCGTGTCTAGCGATGAACTGCCGACAGGCTCCGCCGTTTTCCGATTCAAGTTCGAAAAAACCGGGGATCACGAAGGCGTGGGTCGTTTGTATGTAAATGATGAGGAGATCGGTACCGGACAACTGACAGGTTTGGCTCAGACGGGAATGTTGGGAGGATATTTTGGAATCGGGCAAAATGCGATCACTCCAGTCGTGCCCGATTATCAGACCCCGTTTCGTTTTTCGGGCGAATTAATAAAAGTCGAGTATTTCGTTCCTGTTCCTGAGAGCATATAAAAGGGAAGCAAGGTGAATGGGAATGAGACCTAACATTGTCATTATCAACCCGGACCAGATGCGGGCAGATGCATTAGGGCACTTGGGAAATCGCGCGTCTCGGACGCCTTTTTTAGATCGGCTTGCACGAACCGATGCGGTTTCTTTCCGAAATGCTTTCTGCCAGAACCCGGTATGCGTACCGAGCCGATGCAGTTTTCTTACTGGTTTATATCCGCATGTGAATGGGCATCGAACGATGCTGCACATGCTGCATTCGCATGAAACTTCGTTGTTCAAGGAATTGAAAGATGCTGGTTATTATGTATGGATGAATGCCAGGAACGATTTTTTGGCGGCGCAAGAAGAGACGTTATTTGAGCAGCATGCGACGGAGATTTTCTACGGCGGGAATATTGCTCCGCCGCCGGGGCCGAAGGAAAATGTGAGAGGCGCTCCCGGCAGCAAGCATTTCTATTCTTTTTACGTTGGAGAATTGCAAGTGGATGAACAGGGACGGAATCATACTTTCGATGACGAAGCTGTAAACAAATCCATTGAGTTCTTGCAAAACTACAGTCAAGATGAACCGTTTTGCTTATTTTTAGGGTTGGAAAAGCCCCATCCGCCTTATAAAATCGAAGCCCCTTATTTCCATGCCATCAACCGGCAGAAGTTGCCCGAAAGAATTCAGTTAAGCGAGGAGGAATTGGCTAAAAAGCCGAAAGCCCTTAAGGAACTGATTAAGGAAATGAATACTGATTTGTTGGATGAGAAGGATTGGGATGAATTGCGCGCCTGTTACCTAGGCATGTGCATGAAAGTAGACGAGTACGTTCAGAGCATTTGCGAGGCGTTGAAAGAGAAAGGGATTTATGATAATACCGCTATTTTTATATTCAGCGACCATGGGGACTACACCGGCGACTACAATCTGGTGGAAAAGGCGCAAAACACGTTTGAAGACTGTCTAGTAAACGTACCGTTATTAATTAAACCGCCGAAGGGATATCCATTGGACGCAGGCGTCAGCGACAGTCTCGTGGAGCTCGTTGACTTCTACGCGACGACTATGGATATGTGCGGCGTAACGCCCACTCACTCCCACTTCGGCAAGAGCCTTGTGCCAATTTTAGAGAATAGAAGCAGAGAAATTCGCGAATTTGTGTATTGCGAAGGCGGTCGTTTGGCTGAGGAAGCGCATTGCAGCGAGTCTCGCGGCCGCGCACCGCATCCGTTCAGCATTTATTACCCGCGCATGAAAGTGCAGCAGGATGATGTGGCGCATACGAAGGCCACCATGATCCGTTCGGATAAGTTCAAATATATCCTCCGCAAGTACGAGATGGATGAATTTTATGATTTGAAAAAAGATCCTCAGGAGAAAAACAATGAGATCGACAATCCGGAGTATCGCAACGAAATCATGGAGATGAAGCAGGCCATGCTGGAATGGTATCAGACAACATGCGACATCGTTCCCTTCACGCCGGATCGGCGGGATAGTTACGCAATGACGTGGAACCGTATAAAAGTATATTGTCCAAAAGAGCTTGAGGATGAAGTGAAGGAAAAAATACATGGCGGAATGGGGTACTACCCCCTCATGGAGTGGTTGTCGCAGCGAAAATCAAGGTAGATCGCAATCAAAAGCAAAGCGTAGGAAAGAACCTCGATGATCAGATCGAGGTTCTTATTTTTTCACGGTATTACGTTATTGGATCCGAAGGTCGTAGAAGTGCCACAGAATGGTCGTCTGATTGTTAGATGGGGTCGGGGCTCTTCTTTACAATGAAAACAGATCACACAAGCTGGACCATTTCAAAGAGAAGGGGGTTAGATGCATGTTGTATCCGATTGTGACGGAAACGCGGGGAGTTATCGACCTGAACGGCATTTGGAATTTCCGGGTTGATTCCGGAAAGGGGTTTCAGGAAAACTGGTTTCTTGCACCTTTACAGAATGCAATCCCAATGCCAGTGCCTGCTTCGTACAACGACATCGGCGTTTATGCCGAAATCCGCAATCACGTCGGTTGGGTTTGGTATGAAAGAGAATTCGTCGTTCCGAATATGATGCTTTCCGAACGGATCGTCCTGCGCTTCGGTTCGGCTACTCATAAGGCCATTGTTTATGTCAACGGCAATGTTGTGGTGGAGCACGTCGGCGGTTTTACCCCATTCGAAGCCGAAATACATTCTTACTTGAAATCGGGGAAGAACCGTTTAACCGTCGCGGTCAACAATATCGTCGACGGGACAACGGTTCCCGTCGGCAAATACTCGGAGACAGATGTTCCAGGGGTAGGAAGAATTATCCGAAACCAAGCCAATTTTGATTTTTTCAATTATGCCGGTCTTCATCGTCCGGTGAAAATTTATACGACGCCTGCTACGTACATCAAGGATATCGCGGTCGTCACTTCTTTCGAGAATAATAAGGGCTTTGTTCAATATCGAGTGGAGACCGCAGGGAATTCCCAGGTGAAAGCGACCGTAATCGATCAAACGGGGAAGGTGGCGGGTCACGCAGTTGGGACCGAATCGGAAATATCGATTGACCGTGTACGTCTCTGGGAACCGCTGAACGCATACCTTTACACGCTGCGGGTCGAGCTCCTCGAAAACGGCAGGGTAATAGATGTGTACGATCAGCCGTTCGGCGTGAGGTCGGTCGAAGTCAAGGACGGCAAATTTCTCATCAATAACAAGCCGTTCTATTTTAAGGGCTTCGGCAAGCATGAGGATGTTCCGATTCGGGGGAGAGGCTTCGACGAGGCTTCGAATGTGATGGATTTCGGCTTAATGCGATGGATCGGCGCCAACTCGTTTAGAACCGCTCATTACCCTTACTCTGAGGAGTTAATGCGGTTAGCCGACCGCGAAGGGATGGTTGTGATTGACGAGACGCCAGCCGTCGGATTGCACCTGAATTTTATGGCTGCCGTTCTGGGAGGGCAAGCCACCAGAAAGACCTGGCAGGAACTGCAGACGTTCGAGAACCATAAGGCTGTTATCCGGGAGCTTATCGAGCGGGATAAAAATCATCCTTGCGTCGTGATGTGGTCGATCGCCAACGAACCCGCTTCCGAAGAGGAAGGGGCGGAAGCTTATTTCGCTCCGCTCGTGGAATTGGCTAGGGAACTGGATCCGCAGAAAAGACCAGTGACCATCGTCATTCATAAAGGAGCCAATCATGAAAAGGACAAAGTGGCTGAAATCGTCGATGTCCTTGCCTTAAATCGTTATTTTGGCTGGTACACGCAAAGCGGGGATTGGGAGCTGGCGAAAGCGAAGTTGCGCGAGGAATTTCTGGGCTGGGGCAAAAGATGTCCGGGCAAACCGATCCTTATGACGGAGTATGGGGCGGACGCGATCGCCGGACTCCATGACGTCGATCCGGTCATGTTCACGGAAGAGTTTCAAGCGGACTTTCTGAAGCACAACCATGAGGTTTTCGACGAATTCGAATATTTCGTCGGGGAACAGGTTTGGAACTTTGCGGATTTTAACACGAGTCAAGGCATTATGCGGGTACAGGGGAACAAGAAGGGGATATTCACGAGAGAACGAAAGCCCAAATTCGCAGCGCATGAATTGCGCAAACGATGGCTCTCCATCCCCGACTTTTATTATAAACCATAAGATTCTTAAATCAGGAGGCGGCTATGATGCCAAAAAATCCGCATTTTATTTCTCAGTTGGGCCACGTTGAGTTGTACAGCCCGAAGGTCGATGACACCGTTGCGTTTTTCAAGGATGTGATCGGGTTAGAAGAGTCCGGTCGCGACGGGAAGTCCGTGTACTTCCGCGCATGGGGCGAGTTCCACCATCACAGCTTGAAAATTACGGATCACACGACGAACGGTCTAGGACATATCAGCTGGAGAGCGGACAGCGCGGAGGCGCTGGAAGAGGCTGCGAAATATATCGAAAGCACGGGGCTAGGCAGAGGGTGGATCGAAGGCGATCTCGGTCACGGGAAAGCGTACCAATTCGAGTCTCCGGACGGACATTTGGAAGAGATTTTCTGGGACGTCGACTTGTATCAAGCGCCTGATGAGCTCAAGAGCGTGTGGCGCAACCGCCCCCAACGGAATCCGGGTCGTGGCATCGCGCCGCGTCGGTTGGATCATGTCACGTTGCACAGCACCGATGTAACGAAATGCCGCGAGTTTTACCAAGGACTTGGCTTTTATCACCGGGAAGGAATTTTATTGGATGAACCGATCAATAAAGAAATCGGAGCATGGTTCTCAGTGACGAACTTGTCCCACGATATCGCATTATTGGGTGAACAGAGCGGAAAGCGCGGTCTGCTCAACCATGTGTGTTACGCGGTCGAAAGTCGCGAAGAGGTATTAATCGCTGCCGATCACATCATTGAGAGCGGCTACACCTTGGAAATGGGAGCCCCTACACGCCACAAGATCGCAGAAGGCTTCTTCTTTTACGTGAACGAACCGGGCGGTAACCGCTTTGAGCTTTACTCCGGGGCGCACTTGATTTTCGCTCCCGATTTCGGACCGTACATGTGGCGCCTATCCGAGAACCCTAACGATGCATGGGGGAACGTCATGCCATGGGAGAAGGACGGGAAAATCATTAAATAAATCTCGCAAGGGGGTACGAACGTTTTGTGGCATTTTTATCCCGACCATTATATGTTCTCATACCAAGTTGTTCGGATGGCGAGTCAGAGCTTGTTTGGCGGCGGAGAATTCAATGAAATCCTTGAAGCGGCGGGCCAAATCAAACCGGGAGACTACGAAAGCTTTCACCGGGCTTGGGCTGGTCTCGGGCACCGCGTGTTGAGCGAAGCCAACAAGGCGCTGGACGAAGGACACACCATTACGGCAAGAGCCGCGTTTCTCAGGGCAGCTAACTATTTTCGGTCGGCGGAGTTTTTCCTGACGCCGGATGATCCGAGAAAGCTGCCTACGTATAAAGCAGGAATTCATGCGTTCCGCATGGGAGCCGCCATGCTGGATAACCCGCCTAAACAGGTGGAGATCCCTTATGAGGACTCCTTCCTGCCGGGATATTTCTTCCAAGCGCCGAATCAGGAGAACGGACCACTTGTCATTATGTTCGGCGGATTGGATTCGACAGCCGAAGAACTGTATTTCGGGCCGGCTCAGTTGCTGAACGAGCGGGGGATCTCACTGCTTGCCGTCGACGGGCCTGGCCAAGGCGGCGCACTGAGACTTAACCACATCCATACGAGATACGATTATAACGTCGCAGGGACCGCTGCGCTTGATTTCGCGATCGAGCAACTACCGATCGATGCGGAGCGCGTCGCCGTCATGGCCGTATCCATGGGCGGATACATGGCTGCCCGCTGTGCTGCATTCGAGCCTCGGTTCAAGGCTTGCGCCATCTGGAGCGCGGTGTATAGCTACTATGATGTGTGGGCGAGAAGACCGGACGATCATCCGTTGTCAAAGATCGCTCAACACATCGCAGGGGTCGATAGCATGGCGGAGGCAAGGGAGAAATTCAAAACCTTCACCTTGCAAGGAGTGGCTGAGAACATTAAGGTTCCAACTTATATCGTGCACGGCGAAGATGACCGCCAAGTTCCGGTAGACCACGCCTACAGAGTCTATAACGACCTCGTTTGCCCGCGGACATTGGTCGTAGTGCCGGTAAGCAGCTCCGGCTCGTCGCATTGTCAAGTCGATAACGTAACCAAGACGTATCCCATGTACGATTGGCTTCAGAAGCAACTTCAGCAGTCCTTGTAGAACGGAGGAGCAAGATGGCAACGAATAAAGTCTTGCAATCTTTCTCGGAAGCCATATCCGACATTCGGGACGGCTCCACATTGATTGTCGGCGGGTTCGGGTTATGCGGAATCCCCGAGAAGAGTATTGCGGCTTTACGGAATCAAGGAACGAAAGATCTAACCGTTGTAAGCAACAATTGCGGCGTCGACGATTGGGGACTGGGGTTGCTTTTGGCGAACCGCCAAATTAAGAAGATGATTTCTTCGTATGTCGGCGAGAATAAAATTTTTGAATCGCAGTTTTTAAGCGGGGAGCTCGAGGTGGAGCTAGTTCCGCAAGGGACGCTAGCCGAACGGATCAGGGCGGGAGGGGCCGGAATACCGGCCTTCTTTACGCAAACCGGCGTAGGCACGTTGGTCGCCGAGGGCAAAGAACAGCGGGTTTTCGACGGAAAAACCTACATGATGGAGCGCGGGATTACCGGGGATTACGCTCTGGTCAAGGCCTGGAAGGCAGACACGTCGGGCAACCTCGTATACCGGAAAACGGCCAGAAATTTTAATCCGCTGGCTGCCATGGCCGGTGCAATCACGATCGCCGAGGTAGAAGAAATCGTCCAACCGGGCGAATTGGACCCCGATGAGATTCACACCCCTGGCATTTATGTACAAAGGGTGATCTTAGGCTCTGACTACGAAAAGCGAATCGAGCGGAGAACCGTGCGCAACGCGACCGGATAATTTACGAGACGGGACGGGATGATCATGGATGCTCGCACGAAAATCGTAAAGCGGGCGGTTCGAGAAATTCACGACGGGATGTACATCAATTTAGGAATCGGGATGCCGACGCTGGTCGCAAATGAGATTCCAGAACACTATCAGGTGATGCTGCAGTCCGAGAATGGGTTGTTGGGAATCGGCCCTTACCCTTTTGAAGAGCAGTTGGATCCCGACCTGATCAATGCGGGGAAAGAAACCGTTACGGCCGTTAAAGGAGCCGTGTTTTTCGATAGCGCCGAATCGTTCGCAATGATCCGCGGCGGTCACATCGATCTTGCCATTTTAGGCGGAATGGAAGTGTCCGAGAACGGAGATTTGGCGAACTGGATCATCCCCGGCAAGATGGTTAAGGGGATGGGAGGCGCGATGGACTTGGTGCATGGCGCGAAGAAGGTCATTGTCGTCATGGAGCACGTCAACAAAAATGGAGAATCCAAGATCAAGAAGACATGTACGCTGCCGCTAACCGGAGAGCGGGTCGTGAACCGCTTGATTACCGAATTGGCCGTTTTCGATTTTACAGAAACAGGCATGGTGTTAGTCGAAATCATGGAAGGCGCTACCTTGGAGGAAATTCAAGCGAAGACCGAGGCTGCCTTTACAATGAAGGAGGGCCTGGAATGAAACTCGTTACTTTTCGAAATCCGGCCGGAGAGGAGCGCTCCGGGTGGATTCATGGAAACGGCGTCGTCGATATGAACAAGGCGAGCGGCGGAAAACTGCCGGTACGATTGCTGGATCTGCTGAATGGGTTTGAGGCCGGGATGGATCTCATCCGAAGTTTGCACCGGGAAAACATTCAGCCAACGCACTCGTTGCCGGAAGTCACACTGCTTGCCCCTATCCCCAAACCCCCTAGCGTGAGAGACTTCGTTTCTTTCGAGACCCATATTCAAAATGCGACGCGCCGCACGAATCAACCGATGCCGCAAGAATGGTATGAAATTCCGGTGTTTTACTTCACCAACCACCACGCTATCGTCGGACCGGATCAACCGGTTCAGCGTCCAAGAAAATGCGCCAAATTGGATTATGAACTGGAGTTGGCCTGCGTCATTGGCAAAGAAGGGCGGAATATCAAGGCTTCCGATGCGGATGATTATATTGCGGGATACATGATATTCAACGATTGGACGGCTCGCGACCTTCAAGCACAAGAAATGAAAGTAAATCTTGGTCCCGCGAAAGGGAAAGATTTCGCAACGGCCACCGGCCCTTACTTGGTTACAAAGGACGAATTGGAGCCGTATCGGGTGAATGACCGCTATGACCTCGAGATGAAGGCCTTCGTGAACGGAAAGCTGCTTTCGCAAGGCAACTTTAAAACTGTTCATTACACATTCGCCCAAATGATCGAACGCGCCTCGGAAGACACTACGCTCTACCCGGGGGATGTGATCGGTTCGGGCACCGTCGGCTTCGGATGTCTGTTGGAGCTTGGACCCGAGACGCATCGTTGGCTGGAGCCGGGCGACGAGGTCGAACTGACGATTACCGGACTGGGCTCCTTACGGAATCGTGTCATCTAAATCGGTACAAATGGGAGGAAGCAAATGTGACGCGAACAAGTCCGAGATTGATTGATTTAAGTGTTGCAATCGGAAGAGACGTACAAGACCCGCTTCCTTTCTCTATCCGATACGAAAGCCATGAAGAAGGGGTCGTCATAGGAGCTAAGCTGTTTGGCGTTGAACAGGAAGCGTTTCCCGAGGGAAAAGGTCTTGCCGGCGAGTTTTTAGAGCTGACCACGCACGCAGGGACCCATGTGGATGCTCCTTGGCATTATTGGCCCACGACGGAAGGAAAACCGGCTCGCACGATCGATGAACTGCCGCTTGACTGGTTTTACAGCGACGGGGTCGTCCTTGATTTTACGGACAAACCGCCGGGTTATGAAATTTCGTCTAAGGATGTGAAGGAAAAACTCGCCTCGATCGGGTATGTGCTCCGGCCTTACGATATCGTCATGATTCGAACGGACTGCGACAAGAAACTTTACGACCCGGATTACGCTCAGTCCCACCCCGGCGTATCAGCGGAGGCAACGCTCTGGCTGATCGATCAAGGGATTAAAGTCATGGGCATCGATGCATGGGGGTGGGATATTCCATTGAAATACCAAGCGGAAGATTATAAACGAAACCCGAGAGACGGCGTCCTGTGGGCGGCCCATTTTGCCGGCAAGGAGAAGGAATACTGCCAAATCGAAAAGCTGGCGAATCTAGATCGATTGCCGCCGACCGGTTTCAAAGTGTCCGTATTTCCGGTGAAAATTCACCGGGCAAGTGCAGGTTGGGCCCGCGCCGTTGCCATCATGGATTGACGGGGGAAGGAGAAAGCAAATGCGGAAAGTCGTAATCGTCGAGGCCGTTCGGACCGCGATCGGTTCGTTCGGCGGCAGCTTGGCCGACGTTCCCGCCGTAGAACTCGGCGCGCATGTGGTTCGCGAAGCCGTCAGACGCAGCGGAATCGATCCGATAGAAGTTTCCGAAGTAATCATGGGGAATGTGCTGCAAGCCGGATTAGGTCAAAACCCTGCCAGACAGGCGGCGATTCGCGGCGGCTTGCCCGAGTCGGTTCCTTCCTACACGGTGAACAAGGTGTGCGGCTCAGGGCTGAAAGCCATTGCGCTGGCCGTCCTTTCGGTCGCTGCCGGGGAGTCGGAAATCGTCGTGGCAGGAGGAATGGAGAATATGAGCCAGGCGCCTCACCTGCTCATGCAAACGCGGAAGGGGTACCGGCTGGGCCATGGGGAGCTCGTGGACAGCCTCATTTCGGATGGATTATGGGATGCATTCTATGACATACATATGGGGATCACAGCGGAGAATATTGCGGAAAAGTTTCGATTTTCCCGAACGGAGCTGGATGAATTCGCGGCAAGATCCCAGGCGCGCGCACAGTCCGCTCAAGAAGAAGGAAGGTTTCAAGAGGAAATCGTTCCCTACCTTGTTCCCCGTAGAAAGCGAGAACCGCTTACGTTCGATCGGGATGAAGGCGTGAAGGGCGATACGACGATGGAGAAGCTTTCCGCTTTGCGGCCGGCATTCCAAAGCGGCGGCGTGGTGACGGCGGGAAATGCTTCTACCTTGAATGACGGAGCATCGGCTGTTCTAATCATGTCCGGCGAACGAGCCAAACGATTGGGACTGAAGCCCATGGCCGTTATAACTAGTTATGCATCCGCAGGGTGCGATCCAAGGCTGATGGGCTTGGGGCCGGTACCGGCTGTTCAGGCTACGTTGCAAAAAGCGGGATGGACGATGCAAGACATCGATTTATTCGAGATGAATGAGGCATTCGCAGCCCAGGCGCTTGGCGTGGCGGTCGAGCTCGGACTGCCGATGGAGCGGGTGAACGTCAACGGCGGCGCGATCGCCTTAGGGCATCCGATCGGCGCCAGCGGCGCGCGAATCGTCACGACATTGTTGCACGAAATGAACAAACGCGATTTAAAGAGAGGCATAGCCGGGTTATGTATCGGCGGAGGACAAGGAATGGCAATGGCATTCGAGAGGGAGCCGCAGCCATGAATCGTTGAGGGGGGATGAGAATGGCGATGTGGGAAAAGAAGCATTCCAAGGCCGCATCGAAAGAACGGTGGAAACATCGATTCCTTGGTGGTCCGAGAAGCCTGATGTCTCCGGAAAACCGAATGTCGTCATCGTACTGCTCGACGACTTAGGGTTCGCACAACTGGGTTGCTACGGATCGGACATCGCGACACCGAACATTGACGCGTTGGCGCGGAACGGACTTCGTTATAACAATTTTCATACGACGGCATTGTGCACGCCCTCGCGCGCGGCGCTATTAACCGGGCGCCATCCGCACTCCGTCGGCATGCGCAGCGTTCTTTCCGCCGATGCCGGCTTTCCGAACGCTCGCGGTCGGATCGCTAAAGATGCGGCGCTAATCAGCGAGATGCTGTTAGAGAACGGGTATAACACATTCGCGGTGGGGAAGTGGCATCTGAATACCTCGGTGGAGCATTCGTTCGCAGGACCATTCGACAACTGGCCGCTCGGAAGAGGATTCGAGCACTACTATGGTTTTCTTGGCGGGGCAACCAGCCAGTGGAATCCGGACTTAGTCGAGGGGAACCGGCGTATTTCGAAGCCGACTCGAGCGGAAGACGGATATCATATCACGGAGGATTTGACTGACAAAGCGATAGAGTACATCCGCGAACAAAAGACGGCAGCTCCCGAGAAACCGTTCTTCTGCTATCTTGCGTACGGAGCGCCCCATGCTCCCCATCATGCGCCAAGGGAGTTTATTGAGAAATATCGAGGAAAATACGATAAGGGCTGGGACAAGACGCGCGAGGAGTGGTTCGAGAACCAAAAGGCGCTCGGCATCATTCCGCAAGATGCGGCGCTGCCGCCGCGCAGCCCCGACGTGCGTGCATGGGATGAACTGACCTCTGACGAGCAGCGCCTCTGCGCACGGTTCCAAGAAGCGTTCGCCGGTTTTCTGGAACATACGGATTATCATATCGGGCGGCTTATTCGTTACCTGACCGACATTGGACAGATGGACAACACCGTATTCATTCTGTTATCCGACAACGGCGCATGTTCCGGTGGCGGGGATCATGGAACATTTCAATTGCGGGCCGATTGGTCGGGGGCGGAATCGTTCGAAGAGAAGCTTGAGCGAATCGACGAGATCGGGACGCCGCTTGCGAATAACCATTACCCAAAAGGATGGGCCCACGCGGGCAACACCCCTTTACGTTGGTATAAATCCTTCGTTCATGCGGGCGGGGTGCGCGCCCCGCTGATTATTCATTACCCTAAGAAAATACGAGATTCGGGCGGTATTCGTAACCAGTACCATCACGTCATCGATGTTATGCCGACCATCCTGGAGTTGACAGGGCTCCGCGCCCCGGAAGTCTACCAAGGCGTCCCCCAACAACCTATTCACGGCGTCAGCATGGCATACACGTTCGAGCAGGCGGAAGGCGCATCTCGAAGACGAACGCAAATCTACGAAATGCAGGGTAATCGAGCGATTTATCACGACGGGTGGAAAGCAGTCTCATTGCATCAACCAGGTCGTAATTTCGAGGAGGATCGATGGGAACTGTACCACGCCGAACGGGATTTTTCGGAATTGAACGATTTGGCGGAGGAGCAACCGGAAAAGCTTCAGCAATTGATCGACCTATGGTGGACGGAAGCGGAAAGATACGGGTTTCTCCCGTTAGAGAAGCGGTCGATGGGCGCGGTGATAGCCGAGCTTTCTGCCAAATCGCAATCCGCAGCCCCCGTGAAACGAATCTTTTATCGCTCCGAATCGGGGTTGCCGATCCCGAAAACGCCGAATGTGCACAATAAGCATTTCGCCATAGAGGCGGAGGCGGTCCGAACGGACGGTTCCGAGGAGGGCGTACTCGTCGCTGTCGGCAACCGTTCCGGAGGGTATGCCTTCTACATTAAAGATAATCGACTCGTATTCGCAGTGAACAAAGGCTCCAAAAATTACGAATATATTACTTCTGATGAACCGCTGCCGGCGGGGAAAGTGACGTTGCGCTTGGAGTTCGTCAAGACCGGCGAATTAGAAGGCGTCGGCAACCTGTATTGCGGATATCGTCCGATCGGATCCGGCAGACTGCAAGGTTCGTTCGTACCGGGTATGTTCGGGTTATTTAACATCGGAAAAAATGAAGTATCTCCGGTAATTCCGTCCTATGAGATTCCTTTCCGATTCCAGGGGGAGCTAAAGAAAGTAATCTATACGCTGGGTGCCCCGGAGCAGGATGCCAAAAGCATGCTGAAGATGGAACTCGCCGCGGAATGAGAGCTTCCAAGAAACGGCGGGATAAGGGAATTGCTGAATTCAGCACGAATCGAAAAAACGTAACGGCCGCTTTATTTATCGCAATGTTTCTCGCCTCCATCGAGGGAGTCATCGTGAGTCTCGCCTTGCCGTCCATCGCCAAAGATCTCGGCATGGATCATCTGATGAGTTGGAGTGTATCCATCTACTTCTTGTTTATGGTGATTGGAGCCCCGATCTTCGGTTTTATCGCAGATTTCTATGGTCGAAAAGCGGCATTTTTATCAGGCGCGGGATTGTTTATGCTAGGTTCCGCGCTTTCGGGAATCAGTACGAGCATGCTGCAATTCATAGGGTTTCGGGCAATTCAAGGGGCGGGAGCCGGTGCATTAATTCCGTTGACTTATACTATAATCGGCGATTTATATGCTTACGAGGAAAGGGCCAAGCTGCTTGGGTGGCTTACGACGATTTGGGGGATTTCGGGTATAGTAGCTCCCTTTTCGGGAGGGATCCTGATAGATTATGCATCTTGGCGATGGATTTTCTTCTTTTGTCTTCCTTTCGGCTTCGTTAGCATGCTGATTTTCTACCAGGATTATCGCGAAAAAGCGGGGCTAGCGACGAAGCATGTAAACGTTGTCGCCATCTTGATGTTCGCGCTCGGCATGGCGGCTTTTTTGCTCGGCATTTCATTGTTGGGTGAAGGTTACGAATGGAACGAGCCCGCTCTTATTGGCCTTTTTGCTCTGTCTGCCGTATTGCTATCCCTATTTTTCGTCCGTCAACGCAAGAGTGCTTTTCCCTTGCTTCCGACCCGGTTGTTTTCGATTCGCTTGATCTTGTTCGTTAATCTTACAGGTTTTATCTTGAACGTCATTAAAGTCGTTTATCAATTCCATCTTCCTCTGTGGTTTCAAGAGGTTTTGTCGAAAGGCGCGACGTTTGCAGGCTTGATGCTGTTTCCGCTCTCGATCGCATGGCCGCTGGCATCCCTCGCGGCGGGGAACTTAGTGGGGAAAGTGAATGCGAAGTCAATGACGTTGACAGGAGCTTTGCTCATTGTAGCAGGCAGCATCGGTTTGGCTTGCGTTCAGAATTCTACGCCGATGTGGCTGTATTTAGTCGACATCAGTTTGTTTGGATTGGGGATCGGTCTAGTTACGCCGCTTCTTACTTTGCTGATCCAATCGTCGGTCGACTTCGCGCAAAGGGGAACGGCAATAGCCGCCAATAACTTCATGCGGAACATGGGGCAATGCATCGGAATCGCCGTGTTCGGCTTGATACTGAATATGCACGCGACCTACGCGGAGGGCTTGAAGGTCGTGTTCCTCGGCATGGTCCCGCTAGCTTGCATTGCTCTGATTATGGTCATTGCATTGCCGCGGAGAACATGAACAAGGTTTAGCCGATATGTGAGAAGAAACAAGATGAGGTGGTGACGTTCGATGTCGATAGAATTGGCATTGTTGGCCGCGCACGTTCCGAGTCTCTGCTACGAGGAACGCGCTCCCGAATTTCAAAAGGAGCTGGTTAAAGGACTTCATATCATGAGGGAGCGTATCGAAAAAGCGAAAGCCGACGCGATTGTCTTGATTTCATGCCACTTTCCGACGACGTTTCATCATTACGTCGACGCAACGCCGCGGCATAGCGGCGTTCTGACGGCGATGGAGTGCCCGGACCTCATTTCGGACGTTCCGTATGATTATCCAGGGGATCAAGGATTAGCCGACGAGCTTGTAGCGGCTGGGCTCAGCGCGAATCTCCCGATTATCGGCGTGAACGATCCCACGTATATCTGGGACTACGGCACCGTCGTACCGCTGCGGTACTTGGCGCCGCAGCAGGACATCGCAGTCGTGAATCTATCCGTGTGCTTGGCGGCAAGCCTTGAGGAGACGTTCCGCTGGGGGCAGACGATTCGTGGAGTGCTGGAGAACAGCGATAAGAGAGCCGTCTTCGTGAGCAGCGGGGCGCTCTCGCATCGCTTGGTTCGCGGGCGGCATCATCGGCCGTCGCTGATGGAGAAAGCGCTGGACGATCAATTCGTAGAGTATCTCTTAACGGGCGATTACGCGACCGCTCGCGATACGCTGGAGCAATATTCCAAGCTCGCAGGTGTCGAATCCGGCGGGCGTCATCTCGCTGCCTTGCTCGGCGTGCTGGGCGACGGGCGCAAAGCGGAGTATTGGGGCTATGGACAATCGTCGGGCAGCGGTAATGCCATTATCTCATTCGCATCCTAACGAATTCAAAGAGGGGAAAGAACCCATGAGGACAATCACGACGAAAGTTATGGATTGCTTACATTTCATTGACGGCGCGTTCGTGCCGTCCGCGAACGGCCGAACGTTCGATAACGTCAACCCGGCGACGGAGGACGTGATCGGAACGGTGGCAGAGGGGGGCGCGGCGGAAATTGACCTTGCCGTCAAGGCGGCGAAGCGAGCGCTCAACGGACCTTGGAAAACGATGACGGCGAATGAACGCATCGCCGTGCTGCGCAAGGTCGGAGACCTGATCCTTGAGCGCAAGGAAGAATTGGCTAGGTTAGAATCGCTGGATACCGGTAAGCCTTCTTGGCTGTCAGGGACCATCGATATTCCGCGTGCGGCGTACAACTTTCACTTTTTCTCGGATTATATCCGCACGATGACCGCCGAGACGACGCAGATGGACGACGTCGCGCTCAACTACGCGATTCGTCGCCCCGTCGGGGTCGTCGGGCTTATCAACCCATGGAACCTGCCCTTGCTGCTCCTCACTTGGAAGCTGGCTCCGGCGCTCGCGGCCGGAAACACCGTTGTTATGAAGCCGGCTGAGTTGACGCCGATGACGGCTACGGTGCTTGCGGAAATTTGTCGGGATGCCGGCGTACCCGACGGCGTGGTTAACGTCGTGCACGGCTTCGGACCGAATTCCGCCGGGTCGGCGCTGGTCGAACATCCGGACGTGAACGCGATCAGCTTCACGGGGGAGACGACGACCGGCAAAATCATTATGGCGTCCGCTGCTGGAACGCTGAAGCGTCTGTCCTACGAGCTTGGCGGCAAAAATCCGAACGTCATCTTCGCGGATTCCAACCTGGACGAAGTGATCGAGACGACGTTGAAGTCGAGCTTCATTAACCAAGGAGAAGTTTGTCTTTGCGGCTCAAGGATTTACGTGGAAAGCTCCGCTTACGACGAGTTCCTGGCGAAGTTCGTCGCGAGGACGAAAGAGCTTAAGGTCGGCGATCCGTTCGATGCGAAGACGAAGGTCGGCGCGCTCATCAGCGAAGAGCATTACGAGCGCGTGAGCGGCTACATCAAATTGGCCCAAGAGGAAGGCGGCACGATCCTGACAGGCGGCAAGCGGCCTGAGGGGCTTGAGCGGGGCTATTATCTGGAGCCGACGATCATCGTTGGCCTAAACCGGAATTGCCGGGTCGTTAAAGAAGAAATCTTCGGGCCTGTCGTGACCGTCATTCCGTTCGACTCGGAAGAGGAAGTGCTGGAGCAAGTGAACGACACCCACTATGGACTCAGCGCTTCGGTGTGGACGAACGACCTGCGCCGCGCGCACCGGGTTGCGGGACGAATCGAAGCAGGCATCGTGTGGGTGAACACGTGGTTCTTGCGCGACCTGCGCACGCCGTTCGGCGGCATGAAGCAAAGCGGCATCGGACGCGAAGGCGGCGTCCACAGCTTTGAGTTCTACAGCGAATTAACCAATATTTGCATCAAACTTTAAGCGAAAGGTCGGCGAGAAGCGTTGACGAACAAGACGGTTCAATATGCGGAGCATTTGGAGCGCGCGGTGGCGGAGGGGAAAGGCGTCCAGCCGCTTACCGCGCTGGATCCGGAACTGACCATCGAGGAAGCGTATCAAGTCCAGCTGGCGACGATCAGGAAAAAGACGGCGGCGGGCGCGAAGGTGGTCGGCAAGAAGATCGGTTTGACTTCCTTGGCGATGCAGCAGCTCTTGAAGGTGGATCAGCCGGATTACGGCCATTTGTTAGACGACATGGTCGTGGAGAACGGCGGCGCGATCTCGTTCTCCCGCGTGCTGCAACCGAAGGTGGAGGCGGAAATTGCCTTCGTCCTGAAGCGGGATTTGATCGGGCCGCGCGTAACGGCGCTGGAAGTACTACTCGCGACCGATTATGTGCTTCCCGCGCTCGAGATCGTCGACAGCCGGGTAGCGGATTGGAAAATCAAGTTGCAGGATACGGTAGCCGACAACGCCTCCTCCGGATTGTTCGTGTTAGGCGGGAAGCCGGTAAGGCCGGACGCGCTGGACCTGCCGCTGGTCGGCATGGCGCTGTATAAGAACGGCGAACTGATGAACACCGGCGTCGGCGCCGCGGCGCTCGGCGATCCGGCGGCTTGCGTGGCGTGGCTTGCGAATAAGCTGTTCGAATTCGGAATTACGCTGAAGGCCGGCGAAGTGATCCTCTCCGGCGCTCTCTCCGCCGCCGTTAACGCGGAGCCGGGCGATACGTTCCGAGCGAGACTCGCGCACTTGGGCGAAGTCAGCGTTCGCTTCGAGGGATAAGGAAGGGGGAACCACGATGGCGAAAATGAAGGCAGCGGTGCTTGGCTCTGGCAATATCGGAACGGATTTAATGTATAAGCTTCGGCGTTCGGAAGCGCTCGAGATGACAACCATGATCGGGATCGATCCGGCCTCCGAAGGGCTGGAACGAGCTAAAAAACTGGGCTATACGATCATAGACAACGGGCTGGAAGGCTTCCTGCAGCAGCCGGATCTGGCGGATGTCGTTTTTGACGCGACTTCGGCTAAGGCTCATGTGCGTCACGCGAAGGCGCTTCGCGAGGCGGGCAAGCTGGCGCTCGACCTAACGCCGGCCGCCCTTGGGGCTCTCGTCGTACCGACCGTCAATTTATCGGCGCATCTGGACGCCGAGAACGTCAATCTCGTCACTTGCGGGGGGCAAGCGACGATTCCGATCGTGCATGCGGTGAATCGAGTATGTCCGGTGGAGTACGCGGAGATTGTCGCAACGATTTCGAGCCGCAGCGCTGGACCTGGCACGCGGGCGAATATCGACGAGTTTACCGTCACTACGGCAAGGGGGATTGAAGCGATCGGCGGCGCGAAGCGCGGGAAGGCGATCATTATCTTGAACCCGGCGGAGCCGCCGATCCTTATGCGCGATACTGTCTATGCCTTGGTTGACCCTGAGCGGATGGACGAAGACGCGATTCGACGTTCGATCGAGGAAACGGTCGCTTCGATACAATCGTACGTGCCTGGCTACCGGCTTCGGACCGAACCGATCTTCGACGGCATCAAGGTGACGGTGTTCCTCGAGGTCGAAGGAGCGGGAGATTACTTGCCGAAGTATTCCGGCAACCTCGATATTATGACCGCCGCAGCCGTGAAGGTTGCCGAGGAAATTGCCCGTCACCGCCTTGCCAAGGCGATCGTATGAAGAGGGGGACGAATCGATGACACAACCAGAACGTAAAGTGCTAATCACCGAAGTCGCGTTGCGCGACGGCAGTCACGCTATCGCACATCAATACACGATTGAGCAGGTAACGAACGTGGCCCGCGCGCTTGGCGAAGCCGGCGTCCCTTATATCGAGGTAGCGCACGGCGACGGGCTTGGCGGATCTTCGCTGCAGTACGGCTTATCGCGGACGGACGAAATGGAATTGATCGAGGCGGCGGCTTCCGTGTGCGGCGATTCCAAAATCGCCGTCCTCGTGCTGCCGGGGATCGGGACGGTGACAGAGCTTAAGGAAGCGGTCCGGCTCGGCGCCAAGATGGCCCGCATTGCCACGCATGTGACGGAAGCGGACGTTTCGGCGCAGCATCTTGCGAGGGCGAAGGAGTTCGGCCTCGAGACGGTAGGCTTTCTCATGATGTCGCACATGGCGCCGGTCGACAAGCTGGTCGAGCAGGCGAAGCTGATGGAAAGCTACGGCGCCGACACGGTGTATATGGTCGATTCGGCCGGGGCGCTGCTGCCGCATCAGGTGAAGGAGCGCGTACGCGCGCTGCGCCAAAGTCTGCAGTGCAATGTCGGTTTCCACGGGCATAACAACTTGTCGTTGGCTATGGCGAATACATTGGCTGCGATCGAAGAAGGCGCGGAGCGCATTGACGGAAGCATCCGGTGCTTAGGCGCCGGAGCTGGCAATACGCAAACCGAGGTGCTTGTCGCAGTCTTGGAGCATCTAGGCATTGCGACAGGCATTGATTTATATAAGATCATGGATACGGCGGAAGACATCATCGCACCGCTGCTCCAGACGCCTCAAGAAATTACGCGGGACAATCTCGTCTTAGGCTATGCGGGCGTATATTCCAGCTTTTTGCTGCATGCAAGGCGCGCCGCGCAGCGGTTCGGGATCGATTCCCGTGACATTCTGGTAGAGCTGGGGCGTCAAAAGGTCGTCGGCGGGCAAGAGGATATGATCGTGGACGTGGCAGCTGCACTGGCGAAGGAGAAGGTGGCGCATGGATAAGAAACTAGCTGAAGCGTTGGCGGAGCATTTATATGGGGCCGAGAAAACTGAGCGCGCGGTCCCAAAACTTACGATCGAGCATCCGAAACTGTCTGTCGAGGACGCCTATGCGATTCAGGAACAACTAATCCTCTTGAAGTTAGAACGAGATGAATTACGCATCGTTGGTCCCAAGATGGGATTGACAAGCCAAGCGAAGATGAAGCAGATGAACGTAAGTGAACCCATTTACGGCTACATTTTCGACGATATGGTCGTTCCAAGAGGCGCCATCAGCCTAGCCGACTACATTCACCCGAAGGTAGAGGCGGAGATCGCCTTCGTCCTGGGCGAAGATATCGAGGGGCCGGGCGTTACGGGCGCACAGGTGCTGGCTTCGACCGCTTATGTGCTGCCAGCGCTTGAAATCATCGATAGCCGGTACGAGAACTTCCAGTTCACGCTGCCTGACGTCATCGCGGATAACGCTTCCTCTTCCGGTGTCGTGTTCGGAAGCACACTGTATCGTCCGGAGGATTTCGACTTGGAACTCGTCGGCGTAACGCTTCGGATCAACGGAGAGTTGAAGGAGCTGGGGGCCGGCGCCGCCGTCGTCGGCCATCCGGCGCATTCGGTCGCGATGCTGGCCAACATGCTGGCGCGCAAGGGACTGAAACTGAAGGCGGGGCAAACGATTCTCACAGGCGGTGTGACGGGGGCTGTGAAACTGCACCCGGGGGACAGCGTGACTGCAGCGTTCGACGGTATGGGTAGTGTGGGATTCACCGTTAGAGCGTAACCGAGGAGGCGCAGCGATGCCGATTATTCATATTCAATTGCTCGAAGGACGCCCGAAGGAGAAAATTTCTTCGTTAATCGCCAAAGTAACGGATACCGTGTCGGAAGAGCTCGGCGCGAAGCGGGAAACGATACGCGTGTTGGTTACGGAGGTGCCGAAAACGCACTGGGGTATCGGCGGCGTGCCGGTTTCCGAGATGGCCGACCGTAAGTAATGCGTCGAGGAGGAAGCCAATTTGTACGACGTTCATACGCATTTTATTCCGCCTCTTATGTCGCAGTGGTTGTACGAGAATCGCTCGGTGGTGAACGCCGCTTGGGTGAGAAAGTCACTGGGGAAGGCTCCTTTTTTAACTATTAACGGGAATTGGGAGTTCGAATTGAAAGAAGCTTTTACCGATTCGGATCTGTATTTGACCGGTCAGCGCAAAGCGGGCATTGCACACTCGCTGGTGTCGCCGATCCCGCAGTTGTTTCTATATGAGATGGCGCCAGACGTGACGGAAGAGGCGGCGCGGATATATAACGACGGCCTGGCGGATTGGTCGGCGGCGCATCGGGACGAAGTGTCCGCGCTGGCCACCGTCCCGATGAACGACCCGGACCGGGCGGCACGGGAGTTGGAACGGGCGATGGACCTCGGTCTGCGCGGAGCGATCGTCGCCTCCTCTTGGGGAGGGCGGACGCTCGGCGAAGAAGCGTTCACGCCGTTCTGGGAGGTGGCGAACACGAGGGAGGCGATTGTTTTTATCCACCCCTTGTTGTGCACGGATTCAAGACTCAAGAAGCATATGATGCCGAACTTGATCGGCGTGCCTTGGGAAACGACGGTGTGCGCGACCGAGCTCCTTCTGAGCGGACTGGTGTTCCGTTATCCGAAAGTCAAGCTATTGCTGGCGCATGGCGGGGGCTATTTCCCCTACCAACTGGGCCGGTTGGAAAAAGGGTACGAGACGTGGGGCGCGGTATCCGCCGGTTTGCCGGAGTCGCCAACCGAGGCGGCACGGCGGTTCTGGTATGACACGGTGCTGTGGAACGACGCGGCGCTGCAGTATTTGATCGATATCGCGGGGGAGGATCGGATCGTTCAAGGAACGGACGCGCCCTTCGATCTTTGTCAGCGGCCGCCCGCGGCGGTTCCAAGCAGTGGATACCACGCCCTGATGGAAGTATAGAGGGGGAGACGTATGCGAACTCAGGTCGGGATTATTGGGGCGGGACCGGCGGGATTGCTTCTTTCGCATTTGCTTTATTCGCAAGGAATCGACTCGGTCATTTTGGAAAGCCGCACGCGCGAAGAGGTCGAAACGACGATCCGCGCCGGGGTGCTGGAGCAAGGGACGGTCGATTTGTTGAACGCAATGGGCGTCGGCGACAGAATGCGGAAGGAAGGCCACTTCCACGACGGTTTCGAGCTGCGTTACAATGGCCGCAGCCACCGCATTAACGTTCGGGAGCTCACAGAGGGAAAGCGCGTGACCGTATATGCCCAACATGAAATTCTTAAGGATTTGATTCACGCCAGACTGCGTACAGGCGGAACCATCGTCTTCGGGGCGAAAAATGTCAGTTTGGACGGCGTCGATACCGAAAAGCCGACGATTCGCTATCGCGAGGAAGCTGAGGGAGAACTTCGCGAGTTGACTTGCGATTTCATCGCGGGCTGCGATGGCTTCCACGGCCCTTCGCGGCCGATGATACCGCAGTCGGTGAGAACGGATTATGAACGGCGATACGCTCACGGCTGGCTCGGCATTTTGGTCGAAGCGCCGCCGTCGGCGTCGGAGCTCGTATATGCGAACCACGATCGGGGATTCGCGCTGCTCAGCACGCGCTCGCCCGAAATTCAGCGCATGTACCTGCAGGTCGACGCGAAGGACGATATCGCGAATTGGTCCGACGACCGGATCTGGAACGAACTGCACGCCAGACTGGAAACGCGCGAAGGCTTCCAACTGACGGAAGGGCGAATTTTTCAGAAAGGCATAGTGTCCATGCGCAGCTTCGTTTGCGATCCGATGCAGTATGGCCGCCTGTTCTTGGCAGGGGACGCGGCGCATATCGTGCCGCCGACCGGCGCTAAGGGATTAAACTTGGCAGCCGCGGACGTTCAAGTGCTGGCGCGTGGCTTTGAGGGGTATTACAAGGCAGGGAAGACGGAAATTTTGCAGCGTTATACCGAGATTTGCTTAAAGCGCGTCTGGAAGGCGGAGCGGTTCTCGTATGCCATGACGCAATTGCTTCACCGCAATCCGGAGCACTCACCGTTCGAGCGGCGGCTGCAGCTCGCCGAGCTGGAGTATATCGCCTCCTCGCGTGCCGCTTCGCTAAGCATCGCCGAGAACTATGTCGGCTTGCCAATGGATTTCGAAGGCGTTTCATAAAGGGGACTGCTCTCGTGGCATATAACAGTTTAGTTGCAAGGGTTGAGCTTTACCGCGTCACCTTCGGCGAACTGGCTTCGGCGATCGCTAAAGCGGGAGGTGACATTGTTTCAATTGACGTCATCCGTTCGACCGGAGAATCGTCGGTGCGCGATATCACGATCCAAGTCTCGGATTCTCAGCAATCCGGGATCATGGACGCGCTTCAAGCGCTGGAAGGCGTCAACTTGATTCACGTCTCCGATCGGACATTTCTAGCGCATTTGGGCGGCAAAATTTCCGTCGAGTCCAAGTGGCCGGTCAAAAACAGAGACGATCTCTCGAGGGTATATACGCCGGGAGTAGCGCGGGTTTGCTCCGCGATCCACGAGGACCCTAGAAAGGTCTTTTCCTTGACTATCAAGCGAAACACAGTCGCGGTTGTAACGGACGGAACCGCAGTACTGGGGTTAGGAAATATCGGTCCTTACGCGGCCGCTCCGGTTATGGAAGGGAAAGCGATGCTGTTCAAGCAGCTCGCAGGGGTGGACGCTTTTCCAATCTGCTTAGATACTACGGATCCGGAAGAAATGCTGCGGACGATTCAACATATTGCTCCGATCTTCGGCGGCATCAATTTGGAGGATATCAGTTCTCCACGCTGCTTCGAGCTCGAATCCCGCCTGACCGAAATGCTGGATATTCCCGTGTTTCATGACGATCAGCATGGTACGGCCGTAGTTGTCGTGGCTGGACTGTTGAACGCGCTTAAGGTCACGGGGAAACGAATGGACAGGGTGAGAGTCGTGGTGAACGGCATTGGCGCCGCAGGGGTTGCCATCTGCAAAATGTTGCTAAATGCGGGGGTGAAACGGTTGGTCCCGATCGACCGGGACGGAGCGATCGTCCGCGGCGGATACTACACGCAACCGATGTGGCAGTGGCTGGCTGACCAGAGCGAGGTAGAGGCGACTCCGGGAACGTTAAGGGATTTGATTTCGAATGCCGACGTATTTATCGGAGTTTCGAAGGGAGGGATCTTGACCGGCGAAGACGTCCGACGCATGGCACCTCAGCCGATCGTATTTGCCATGGCCAATCCCGATCCCGAGATCTCGCCGGAGGAAGCGCTGCCCCATGTTCGGGTATTCGCTACGGGCCGGAGCGATTATCCGAATCAAATCAATAACGTGTTAGTTTTTCCCGGCATGTTCCGGGGGGCGTTGGACTGCCGAGCGAGTCGGATCAACGAGCCGATGAAGCTCGCGGCCGCCCGCGCGATCGCCTCCGTCGTAACGGATGCGGAGCTCAACGAGCAGTACATTATCCCGAGCATCTTTAACGATCAGGTCGTCGCGAACGTGAGAAAGGCCGTCATTGAGGCGGCGATCTTAACGGGAGTGGCCCGACGAATCCCGCCGGAATTTCGGTAAGATCTGATTCGAGGATAGGTGCTCCTTCAAAAAGAGCTTCAGTGATCCCTGCGAACTACGGTTCGCAGGGAGTTATTTTTATGTTTGCGTCCGGTGTCAACTGTTTTAATGGGGAATCGCCAAACCGTCCCCTGACGAATAGATCTTGTGTCACACAGATTATTCCTCCTTGATGGTTCACCCTTTAAGAAATTCGGTTAAATCACTTAGAATGTTACTATATAATTCTTCATTCTCCGGTACTCTCATACCGAAGTTGCGGACATAATTCGGGTGAACGTAGTTTTCTGTTGTCATTGAGTTAACGTGTCCTAACAACTGTTGGATGACCGGCAGTTCCGAACCAGCTTCATACATATGTGTGGCAAAGGAATGTCGAAAGCAGTGCGCACCTCGCGGTTCAACGTTTGCCAGGGTCAGAAACTTCTTAAGTAGATTGTTTAACTCGGCGTTTGTGAATTTACTGCCTTTTTCATTCCTGAATACAAAATCACCCTCCTTGAGCATTTGTTGTTTACAATACAGGTCTAATAACTCTCCAATCCCCTTTCTAAGAGGTACCATTCGTTGAACTTTTGTTTTCGTTTTGTCTAAAAAAATATAGTCGTTGAGTCGTATTTGTCCGACACGCAAATCAAGAATTTCCCCGGGCCTGCAGCCAGTAGAAATGAGGGTTGTTAACAATAGTAAATCCCTTCTGAGGTTTTCACTGTGAGTGACAATGCTGTGCAGCAATCTAAGAATTTCGTGGCGAGTAAAAGGCTTACGTCTATTGGCCGAACGACGTGCGTAGTCCGAAACCTTGAAATCCATTTGCCGAACAGGATTGGGGAAATTATGTGTCTTGTAAAGGTGCTTGAAGAAGCTGCCGAGAGCGCTTCTCATTGATCTTAACCAGTGATAGCTTTGGTTACGATTTGCATAAAAATATTCATCCAGAAAATCAGCATCAATCGGCAAGTGACCAAGAAACCTTCCAACACTGTCCTTGTGAATATAAAACTTACTGAGATTTATTTCATGCTTGTTTTGACCGGTTTGCTCTTCTAGGTGCGCGACAAAGATGGAAAGATATTTGTTATACGTGGATTTTGAAGCTGGACCGACCTTTACAAAACTGAGAAAGGAGTTTATCTCCTTACCCAAGTTTTCCATCATAAACATCCTCCCATCGCAGTACTTGGGAAATCAAATCCTCAAAGGCAAACGGATACTTTGACATGACTTCTTGTTGGAGATCATGGGGCAACAACTGGACGTATATATAGGTCGTATTAATGTTGGTGTGTCCCATAATCATACTTAAATTGTGAATTGGCATCTTTGCTAACAAGCATCTCACCGCAAACGTATGACGGAAGGAGTGGACAGTAAGCCCCCTGTATCCCAACTTGTCGAAGATGGTTTTGCACATGTTTTGAATACTTCTTATAGAGATTTTCGTTTTGCGCTCGGTGCCAAAATCCCGGCTAAATAAGTAGCCAGTTAAGTGGGGCTCCCATCGGGGAACACCGGTTAAAGACAAGTAGTCAAGGATAACTTTTTTTAACTTGGGATACATTGGGATATAACGACTTTTGCCTCCCTTGCCCTTGTGGATATAAATATAGTTCTTTTCGACGTTGAAATCGCATATGCGCATTGAACTCAATTCACTGACTCGGCAACCTGATATTGCAAGGAAACACAGCATTGCATGACATCGATAACCATGGACTTTCTTGAGGGCCAGTTCATATACCTTTAAGAGCTGCTCTTTCTCCAGATAACGAGGGAGGAGAGGGGGGGTGTCCCAACCGAATTTATCCGAATAACGTTTCTCGGATAAATTATTCTTATAGAGAAAGGTCAACAGCGACCGAATGATGCTAGTGTAGTTATTTCGAGTACCGGGAGACAGTTCGGACTCCAATCTACCAGTGCATCCTGAGAAAAATTCCTGCAATAGTATTTCGTTTAATTCGTTTATTCGAAGATGGGGATGTTTTCTTTCAATGAAATCCTTAAAACGTCCTAAAAAATAGGAATGACGTTTCTTTGTGTGTGGTGATTTCGATGTATTTCTCAACGAGGTAAGATAACGATCGATTGCTTCGGTAACCAGTAGTTCAAAGCCATCCATGTATTCAGGACCATTGCCCGGAATCAATTCCAAAAGCTTTTTAAGCGGTATGTTAAACGCTTTAGCTACTTCTTTTGCATCATATTTAGATCGTTTTTCAATGCTCATTTTACACACTCCATTCAGAGATTGTTGGATCGTACGGCATCGTGTTTGCAAGTATTCGTTCTACGCTTCGATAGATGTAATGCATTGTTGAAACCCAATGTTTGTGGCCCATTGTTTTTGATACTTTATCGAAATCGTTACGTTCAATTGCATTTGTGGCATATGTATGTCTAAGTGATTTTGCGGAGAAGCGGGACTCTCCGAAGGTCTTAATATTCAAGTGGTAGAAAATCCACCCAATTGATTCGGTGGTGATAGGCTGCGCATTATCCAGGAGGATAAATGCATCATTTTCTGCTGTAACTTGAATACGCTCGTTATAGTATGCTTTAACCACATCCATTACTGTCTTATTAATTTGTAACTTACGCACCCCTGACTTGTTTGAGGTTAGAGTAATACTGGATTCCAATTGATGAATGTCAGTAATCTTAATATTAGAAATTTCTATTGGTCTGCAACCCGTTTCAGCAATTAACAGAATAATTGTTAAATCCCGAAGCTTATATGGGGAGTTACTTAATAGCAACGTTTTTATAACAGCCTCTAAGTCCTCCCTATTAACATATTCGTTATCCCTGTTTACTTCTGAATAGAAATAAGGGGAGATGTTATATTTAAAATCAACTAATTTGTTTTTTCTAAGAAAATCAAGAAATTGTTTTAGAAAACGAAGCTTTGTATATGCCGTGCTCATTGTTATTTCTTCACTGTTTATTCTCTGTTTGAGCATTAATTCATATTGTTCAACAAGTGAGGGAGTTAGGTTTTCCACACACTCGTCGGGGGTTATACCTAGATTCAGTGAGCATAGATATTTTAAAAAGTATAAAGTTTTAAACTTGCGTTCCCTTGAGGAAGCTAGTTGTTTCCGTTCAGAGTCTTCTAAGTAGGTGTTAAACCATTTGCACCGGTGTCTCATTGTCTCGGCTTGAGAGGATCTTTTTGTTGAACTTGTTTTATAGGATTTGTATTTCTCAAAGGTCTTAATTTGTGTGCTACTTCTAACATTTTCTTTTTGAATTTCCTTTGGACATATTGTCTCTATTGTTAATGTACTCAACCCTCTAGCCTTGAGGGACTCATATAAGAGGGATAGCATCTTAACGTGGTTAGACCGTTCCCTTTTGGTAATTGTATTTTTATTGACTTGCTCTTGAAGGTGACCAAGGAAAGATTCAGTGTAAAACTCACAGGCATCGACCAATGATTTCTGTTTAAAGAAATTCGGGTCTTCCAACATAAAGTAAATGAACCGATTAAAGCAATTTTGATAAACCGTAGGTCTTGCACATTTTGTCTCTAGATGCTCAATAAATACTTTGGTTATGCTGGAATGCTCGTTGTTCGATACTATTCGTAGCGGTTGAACCACTATGTTCACCTCTTTACAAGCCAGGAAGATCAAGTTATATTTGAGTTAGAACTTTAGCTCAGATGAGCATTTGCGCAAGAACTAAGCCCTACGGGTAGCATTGTCGACACAGTATCTATTTGTGTCGCTAGGCAGCCCGGGGCTTATTTTTATTGTCTCCACAACAACAGGGATTTATCCCCTGATGTTTACAAATGGTTGCGTGTTCTTTTTTGAATACGCCGGTTTTCTATACCCTAATAAAGGGTTTGGCTGTGGAGTTCAATGAAAATGAGAACTGGGCTTAAGCGATTAGGCCCAAAACATACATTGGGGGTGATAAGACATGTGCAGGAATGCTCCAACAGTAATAGCCATCCATTATCGTATTAACACAAAGCATGCTGTCGGATTATCTCGTTCCGAAATGTCTTATTGGCCTGCTCGCTTTATTTTTAGGGTGCTCACTTTGTGTAGATGGCATAATACGGGTACGTAAACGTACTAGTATCTAGTTCCATTAAGCCAGAAGTCGTATGGTGCACTTAGGTGATGCATAATGTTTGATCCTAAGGAGCGCATTAGCACATGGTTGCCTGTACATTGGCAATACTTCGAGGAGTTTATTAATAGCAAAAGAGGAAAGAGTGACGAAGAGGAATACGTAAGGAAACATGAAAAAAATGAGGGTCCTGATTACTGGTTTGAGATATACAAGCTACAAAGGGACATTGTTGCTTTTGGACGTATACTAAAGGACATTTCCCTATCACTAAGAAGAAGGTTATTGCTTAACGTCGCCAATACCAACTTTTCAAGGGATAAGATTGCCCGGTCTTACGGGCTCACCAAACCTAGAGTTCTCGCATTTATTGAAAATCGTCAAAGATTGAATTCATTTAGGGTAGAGACTGTCGGGGCTTTGGCAATTTTATGTAGGGTGCCACTATCGTGGCTTGAGAATGAAGTTGTTGATGATTGTTGGGAAAACGAGTTCATACGTTACACGGTTCGGAAAAAATTTACCCAAACAAATTTAATAACTTATTTGGAAGACCGGAGAATGCACGATGTGAAGGGGATAATTTTAGAGCATCAGGGATTTACATACTACCTTCGTGTTGAATATGATAGGGACACCTTTTTGGTGGAAATCTTGAATACGAGATTACATGGACGGCAAATTATGGAACTGTTAGAGCTACTTAATGAAAGATTTCAATGTAGGCTTGGGTTTGCGAAAACAGTTATACAGACACAAGTGAATCCCGTCATTTGTTATGGTTTTAACCAGGAACCTTACGGATACATCAAATTTATCTAACGAAAGGGTACGAAATCGTACCCTTCTTATAATTAGATAATCCTCAGTCAAACCTCCTGCAAAGGAGGTCTTTTTATGCCTAAGAATATCATTGGTTCAGTTGAGGAACTAAGGAATAAGCTTTTAACAATTATTGAGCAGTGGCTTATACAGGAGGAAGAGAGGTTGAAACAGCAAAGCAACATGTCAGAAGGTACCAACGTAACAGGGGGTATTGAGTGAGAAAAGAACAAAAGTTCACATATGTGTGTGCTGCCAAACTAACAATGGTAAGTACGGATGCGCTTGATGCAAAAAGGCGGGCCTTGGATTATGTAATACAAATATGTTTGACTTCAAATAAGTGTATTTCAACGGTTTCACCTTGCGACAAGACGTCCAAAGAATCCTACCGCATTGGTCCGTAACTCCCTTAAGCTACCCGTAGGTTTTCTTTAGGTGTTTTCTAGCATTCTTGCAAACCCTCTTAACAAATAATACAGGGGAGGTGCGTTATACTGCAGTTTCCCTTGAAATTATGCGGACTTTTCAACAATCTCAACCATTTCCTCGTAGTGTTTGTCGTCTATCTCGTGAATAAACTTCAATATGTCCGAAATAACGTTTTGGCTTTCACCTAATAAGTTATCAACTGCGTCATCGCCAAATTCAATTGATTGATTATGTGAGTACTTGTTAATGAACTTGTAGATTTTTTCTAGAGAAACCTCATTGTAACCTGTTGCGTCCATTAAGGATCTAAAGTCATTGCGTTGTTTTGGATATTTAAAACTTAAGAAGCTCTCAAGAAGTTTTCTACATAGGTTAGCCATTAAAAAAGCCTCATCAAGAGAAAGGGATTGTTTGTCTTTGTACTTATAAATTCTAGAGAAAATGTAATGATATTCCGAATGGTAGTTTAATAGTGGTTCGCTTGCATTAACTAGTATTGATTTTCTTGGGGTTTCCCCGACTTTTATTGTTTCCACAGAATAAAATCTTGACCTAATCTTTGGAGTCTTATCCCTCTCGTATTTATTCTTTTTAATTAACCAATCCCGAATTAATTTGTAGAAATTAAAGTTATGTGTTAGTACAAATAATTGCTCTGCTTTTTGACATTCAATCTTCAAGAAGGAGTATGCGTGAAATAGATTGTTTGAATCAAAGCTGGAAATTGGGTCATCAATCACAAGGATACTATTAGATATGTCGGTGCCATGTTCCTTTAATTTGGTTATAAAGTAAACAAAAGCAATTGCAGTTTTTTCACCCTCACTTAAGTTTTTGGCTTGCGCGCCATTTCTTAATATTTGGTATCCTTTCATTGTATCGTCAAACTGTAACCAGATTTCTTTGTGCCCCAAGAAACTATGTAGTCTCTTATTGAATTCAGTTGCTCCTAAGAACTGATTTGAAAGCGAACTTTCAAAGTTCATTTTTTCCATTTCGTATTTATGAATGGTTTCGGTTAATTCATTCACTAAGGCATGCTTTTTCTTTAATGAACTTTGTTTTGCGAAAAACTTAAAATTAATAGTAGCTTCAAGCACCATGTGAATCTCAAGGGATTTTTTTAATCTTGCAATTTCTTGCTTGAAATTTGTAGTTTTCTCATTGTGCTGGCGAATTACCTTTAAAACGGCCTCATTGTGATAAAATAGATTTTTAACTTGGATTTCATTAAAATCATCATAATTCTCTATAGAACCAAATGGATCATTCAATTTTTCAGTAAGTTTTTTGTACCAACTTTCAAAGACTCTATTTAATGAATCGGATATTGCTGCAATTTCAACTATGTGCTGATTAAAGTCAAACTGAAGTTCATCATACAGATCATTAGTATGAGGGAAGTTTGTAATTTCAATTCTCTTGTTTTCAATCTGGGTTCTAACCTTGAGAATATTATCTTTGAAGTTCATATACTCCTGATTAAAGTGTTGTTCAAGTTCAAGTAGTCTATCTTGACTTAACTTTTCCCCACAAAATTCACAAGTTTCATTCTTATTGGACCTATGTATCATTAAACCTTGTTCTACCCAATTGCTTAATTTACTGTCGTTTTTCAATTTTTGAATACTAAAAGAGATGTATGAAGTGCGTAATACTGTAAGGACTTTTTCTCTAATTTGTAGAATTTCCTGTCTGTCAAAATTAATGCCAGAGTGGTGCAACAAACTTTTCTCCACCGGCTTTATTGATTTCGAAATTTTATCAATTTCTGACAAACTAAATGGCCGGTCGCTAGGTGAGATATTGTTGTTCTCAAATAGCTTTTGAATTGTCCTTTTGTTGTAGTTAAGGTAGTACTTATCGTCAATTTCTATCTTTTGGAACTGCGTTCTGATTTTACTAGCCGTTTCTGAGAGAAAGTTATTAATCTCCCTGAATTCTTTTTCATATTCAGTTTTCATCTTTTCTCTTTCTTTCAACACCTTTACTAATTCCTCATTTATTTTTTCCAACTTTACTTGTTCATCAATCTTTTCTTCAGAAATCAATAAAATACTCTTTATAACTTGATTCCAGTTGATATTTTCATCAATGAAATCCTGGTTAAATACGAGCATCCTAGCCTGTAACGACTCTAGATTTTGGTGGGTAATTAATAATCCATTTTCCAGTTCCACTTCAATCTGGCAGTCATTGAATTCTGGTGGAATTACCCCGCTGCTCAACATCCTCATTAATCTTGAAAAGGTACTTTTGCCGCTACCATTCCAGCCATATAAGAGATTGTACTTCGAAAACGGCAGAAAATTTGTATCTACTTGATAATCTCTATAGATGCCGAAGTTCATTATTCTATTTATTTTTTTAATCAACTTGCTCGCCTCCCATTCGACAGCATTAAACGACAAATTATGGGTTTATTGTAACATAAACCTGTGTGAAACATCTTCAGTCAATAAATAAAAAGAGGAAACCATTGGATTCCATGTAAAAGGGGGAATTTCATACATTCGAATAATTCTCAAGGGGATGTTCTCACAATGCTCTTGGAATTTATTAACTCCAGGAGTTCCCCCTGCATCGGACAGCCTCCCAAATATGTGACGACCCGCGTGAGGAAAAACGAGAACGACCCGCATAGGACAAACTGCGCGCGGAATAAGGTTGTATCGAGGTGAAGGGTATGGAGCGACGAACGCAGACGTTGAACTTCGTATACGTGCCTTATGCCCAAACGGGGCAAGAACCCTCAAGAACCTTATCTGCAGCGGCAGCAAAGCAAGCAGCGATTGACTACATTTTAAAACGATTGATCTTAAAACCGACTGAATAGGCCGGTTTTTTTGTTGTTAGGCATGTCAATACTTGACGTAAACCTTGCCATAAAAAGGGGGTAACTCCATGTACACGGCAATTTACTCCAGGGTTTCAACGGGCATGCAGGTTTCGGAAGGAACCAGTCTGGACGCGCAGATTGACATTTGCGTTCGAAAAGCCAGAGACATAAGCCTTCCTCAAGGGACAATCAAAATTTATCGCGAAGAAGGCTTTACGGGCGAGGATATTGATCGTCCGGCGATGAACGCATTACGGCAGGACGTCGCCAAAGGGTTGATCAACCGCCTCGTCGTAACCCACCCCGATCGATTGACAAGAGACTTAACGGATAAATTAATTCTTTGCCGCGAGTTGGAGCGTAGTAATGTCGAGTTGATATTTGTAGATACCGAATATCGTAATACTCCGGAAGGGCAACTTTTCTTTAATTTGATGAGTTCGATCGCGCAATATGAGTTGTCTTTAATCAAGAAACGGACGGTACGGGGCAGATTGAAAGCGGTCGAAAAAGACAGAAAAATTATGCCTATGAGAGCAGCTCCATATGGTTACGATTTAAAGGACCATTCGTTAGTTATCAACGAAGAAGAAGCTGAATTCGTAAGGAAAATGTATCATTGGTATGTTTACGACCGCTATACGCTGAGGGAGATCGGCGAACGCCTTTATGCTCTCGGAGCGGTGCCGAAACGCGGCGAAAGCCGGAATTGGAACGCGAGTTCGATTCGGCGGGTACTGACGTCGGAGGTATATGTCGGCAAGTTTTATTATAACCGGCGGGAAACGCAGAAAATTCGGGGAGAGAAAACGAAAAACGGTACTCCACGTAAAACATACAAGTATAGGGCGGAAAAAGACTGGATCTTGGTGGAAGTCCCCCGCATTATCGACCCGGAATTGTTCGAGTTGGCCCAAGTCCAGAAAGAGAAGAATATGAAAAAGTCGGGAAATGTGAAATACGAATATTTACTTAAATCGATGGTAAGGTGCGGACATTGCGGCCGAGTGTGGCAAGCTACAACCTATACAGGCAGGCATAACAAAGAAACCGGAGAGAAAATACGGTACACTTGCTACCGCTGTCCGAACAAATTTCCAAAGAAGTACGGAGAAGGGGTCGATAAATGTCCCTCCCTAACGCTGCGCGCCGAGATGCTCGACGAATACATATGGCGGTTAATTTTGGATATGTTGTCTAATCCGGAAGATTACGTAGAGCGACTACAAAATCGCTCGGCGGACATACAGCAAGATTTGCAGTCCGCTGTGGACCATATCAAACGGCAAATGGAGCAAAAGGAAAAGGAAAAGGAAAAGATTAAAGTCATGTTTAAGCGGGAGATTATTGACGAGGAAGAAATGTTGAACGAAATGAAACACATTAGCGCCAGTCTGAAGTCACTGCAGCAGGAACTCGTCGGGTTCGAAAGGCAACTTTCGGATTTGCTGGAGAATGAGCTCTCCTCCGCTCGCATGGTCGATTTGACGCAAACCATCTGCACGTTCGTGGAGAGCGGCGGGGATCGGTTAACCTTCGAGGATAAGCGCCATATCGTGGAAACGTTAGTGGATGAGGTCCTAATTCGTTTCGAGGGCAACGAAGTACAGGTCACGGCTGTTGGTGCCCTTGACGAGTTGAAGCGGCAGCATTTTCTTTCGTCTAGGGTTGACGTTGGATCGAGTACACAACCTCAAAAAGTTCGACAACACGGGGGAAGATCTCGAGGATCTCATTTCCATCGGGACGATCGGCCTGATTAAAGCCATTGAGTCGTACTCGCCCGACAAAGGGACGAAGCTGGCGACGTTCGCGGCGCGCTGCATCGAGAACGAGATTCTGATGCATCTGCGTTCGCTCAAAAAGACGAAGAAGGACGTTTCCCTTCACGACCCGATCGGTACGGATAAGGAAGGGAACGAAATCACCCTGATCGATATACTCGGCACCGAAACCGACGAGGTCGCCGACCAAGTGCAGATGAAAATCGAGAAGTCGAAAATTTACGCCCACCTCGATATTTTGGACGAACGGGAGCAGGAGGTCATCCGCGGACGCTTCGGCCTCGAACACGGCGGAGAGGAACGAACGCAGCGGGAGATTGCGAAGGAGTTGGGAATCTCGAGATCGTATGTGTCCAGGATTGAGAAGAGGGCGTTAATGAAGCTTTACCATGAGTTTTACAAACAAAAGAAATGAATTTCGTTCACCGGGGTCACGGCTATATGCCGTGGCCTCTTTGTGTGCAACTTTTGAAATTGTTGAGCCGTATAATTCTATGAACTATGGAATTATTAAGGTGACGTTCCTGTGAACCGTAAGTTGCTATTCGGAATCGTCGGAGGGTTCGTATTGCTTGTCGGAATGGCCGCCGCCGCTGGCTTGGCGTTGAAAAACGCTCAATCGGGCAATACGGCACCGCCGCCGAGCGAAGAACTTGTAGCGCAAGTAAAGTCCTCGAATCTAACAGACGAGCTTGTGAAAAGGAAAATTGCACAATTACACGACGGGTATAACGATATTCTTGGTTGGGGCAACTACAAGCAATTTACCCACGTACAAACACGCGCCGAAGCTTGGGAAATGTACCGCAATACTGGTCACATGGCGAATCATGTCACGTTCCAAGAGCTTGCCGAGAGCGTAACGAACGAAGCGGTAAAGCAAGACTTGCTGACGATTTCCAAATTAGTCGGGATCGCGGTCTACCGCGAAGATGTTGAAGCATTGTTTTACATTCACCGTATTCTTCATGACTTAGACTATTGGGTGTTTAACGATTCGGACCATGCGGATTATTATGGAGCTTCATTGGCGCTTGACGGCGAGTTAGCGCAAAAAATTCATTGGTTCGTCGAAAACTACGATTAAAGGAATGAATGGAATGGAACGCAAGAAGATGATGCTTGCTGCAACGATCTCCTTGGCTCTTGCTGCCGCAGGCGGCACTTCCATCGCTGTTTATGCCGATAACGGATCGAAGAAGGCCGATAAGCTGAAACTCGTTGAAGTAAAGAAACCCGACTTACCGAAGGAAACCATCGTACTTAACCCGTCCAATGCGAATTATACCGTTGAAGTACTCATCGGGACGGAAGATGGAACCGGAACTGGGGCAACGAAGCGGTTCGATACGGAAGTGTTACCCTATATCGGGGAACGGCAAGGCGAAACGAAAGCGTTGTTAGGTCATTCATACAGACTGATCGACGCATACTTGATCGGTTCCGCGGAAGTCGAAGGGTTGGGGGATTTTGCGATCGACCCGTTCACAACCGAAAAAATGCTTACCGACAACTATAACACATTCAAGGCGCTGTATGCCGACGAACTGACCCGAGGCGCCGCTGTCGTCGAGGAATTGAAGACGTATACCGACGGGCCACTTCCTTGGAACAAGCACAATGACGGCGCATTGTTGCAAATCGTTATGAAGATTGACGAAGCGTACCGCGGCGCCATCGATAACCTGAGTTGGAGCAATACCGAACAATCGGACGGGGCGGGAATCGACGAGGAGAAAGAATTTGCTTTGATTCGTCAGCTTGACGCGGATACCCGTTTTATGAAAGCCCGCGACGTATTCCAGCGTTATCATAAGTGGTTATTCGGCGGTAAATTCGAAGTCGAAGGTATTGTCAGGGAAGATAACCAGCCAAGGGTTGACGAACTGCTTACCATCGAGAATAGATAAAGAAGGGGCTGCTTCGATGTGGAGCGGCCCCTTGATTTGTAGAGAAAGATTTCGTCGTTGACATACCATAGGGGGGTATCTTATAATTGCATCTAAGAAGAAAAAGGAGAGATTACAGATGAATCATCATGCGCATAAGAGAGTGGCAGCCTCCACCGTCGCGGCTTCCATGTCATCGATCGTATTATCGGTTATTGCTTCGTCGCATCATTGGCTTCATATGTTGATTTTGCTTATCTTAGGCGGGTCAACGAGCACTTTGGCTGCCACGACCGGCGTATTGTGGGCAAGAAGGGCGATGATATTCGTGTCCATAATTTCGACTGCGTTTGCTCTATACCGTTTATTGAAGCGAAAACATATGCCTCTTTGGATGAGAGGAATTACTTCTTTGTCGGTCTTGGTATCTACTGCTTTTATTCTTTATACGTTATATCAATTTGGTTGGTAAGATGGAATTCGACTACTGGAGGGAATCCTTTGAACGCAACTGGTCAGAACGGAAGATCCCATGACCTCGATTGGATTAAAGTCTTGGTCATGCTGATCGTCTTCTTATATCACGTATCCATGTTTTTTAATTCGTACCCGTGGCACATTAAGAACATCGATATTAACAAAACGTACATAGAAGTATTTTCCCTGCTGGCAGGGAATTGGATGATGCCCGTCTTTTTTGTGATTTCAGGGATTGGAACGTTTCATGCGCTGCGAAAGCGCAATGCCCAGGGATTTATTAAGGAACGATTATTACGACTTGGGTTGCCGTTGCTTGTGGGGGTGTTCGTTTTGTCTCCTCCTCAAGTTTACGTGGAAAGGGCAGTGAACCGGCAGTTCGAAGGCTCCTTTCTATCTTTTTTCCCTCGTTATTTTGACGGGCTGTATCTAGAAATCGGGGGGACAGGAAATTTTGCGTTCTTCGGTCACCACTTGTGGTACCTCTTAATGCTGTTAATCTTTTCGTGTGTGACTTTGCCTTTCTTTCTAAAAAGGAAGCAAAACATTTCGGAAAAACCGTTTCATTTTTTACATTTTTCCATCTGCCTGTACCTTTAGTATTAACAGTCATTTGGTTTAATGACATTGTGAATTTAGCGAGCTGGGGCATCGTATTTTACTTTCTGCTATACGCTTACGGATTCTACTTTTTTGCGAGAGCAGGGCTGCGAGAGTTTGTTCGAAAGCATGGTGTTGTTACCGGGGTAATCAGCATCATTAGTACAATTGCTTATGTGATATGGGCTGTCCGATTCGGTTTTCCCGAAGATGGAACCGCTGGTTCCGCCATTTTCAGCATTTTGAGAGTCGTTCTTGTTTGGAATTGCCTGTTTTTTATTCTTTACTTAGGCGACAGGTTCCTTCAATTTTCGAATGGGGTATTGAGATATACTAGCGAAGCCTCCATGCCATTTTACGTGCTGCATCAACCGGTGATTGTCCTTTTGGGTTTCTTTATTTATAACTTGGAATGGCCGGTTTCAGCGAAGTTAGCTATGATGACCATTCTTTCATTCTCCGTAATTATGATGCTATATCACTTCATCATTAGAAAAATGAACGTTTTACGGATTTTATTCGGTCTGAGGGGCGATAAGACATTGCGGAAGGATCAAACTGCGCCATCGGTCGATACTGCAAAACTATAAGAAGCGCTGAGATGGATTAGGTCAATAGAATTGTGTCGTGCTGGCAGCGCTTTCGGGTATAATCGAAGCGGATAGGACTCTTACCTTCGCAAAGGGTGTGGACGCATGTTTCGGAAATGGCGATACGAGCCGCCTGCAAACGGGTATCCCGAGTGGAACAACAACCCGGATCTCTTTCAATTGAACCGGATGCCGGCACGAGCGGACTTCGTTCCGTACGATACGGCGGAGGAGGCGCTTCGGTCCGATGCGCCCGCTTCCGGCCGAACGATGAGCTTGAACGGCAGCTGGAAGTTCGCGTTCTCCGAACGCCCGGAAGACCGGCCGGCCGATTTTTACCGCGACGATTACGACGTGTCGGCGTGGGCGGACTTGCCGGTGCCCTCGCACTGGCAGCTCCACGGGTACGACTACCCGCAGTACGTGAACATCCGCTATCCTTGGATCGAGAAAGAAGAGATCGCGCCGCCGTACGCCCCGACCAACTATAATCCGGTCGGCTCTTACGTGCGGCACTTCGAGCTGCCTGCCGGTTGGGCGAATCGACCGGTATATCTCCACTTCCGCGGCGTAGAGTCGGCGTTCTACGTATGGCTGAACGGCGAGCTCGTCGGATACAGCGAAGACACATTCACGCCCGCCGAATTCGATATTACGCCGTATCTTCGCCCGGGGCGTAACCGGCTGGCGGTCGAGGTGTACCGGTGGTGCGACGGCAGCTGGCTGGAGGATCAAGACTTTTGGCGGCTGTCCGGCATATTTCGCGAAGCGCTGCTCGTCTCCCCGAGCCCGGTTCACGTATACGATGTTCAGGTTCGCACGGAACTGGACGAGCAATATGAGCACGCGGAGCTGCGCGTTCGGACGACGCTGCTGCGGTATCCGGGCGCGCGGAACGGGGATGTCGTCGTCGCGGGCGCCTTATACGATGCCGACGGGCGGGCGGTGACGGACGACGGCTTCCGCGTATCGGCGGCGCTGGAGGAAGGGCGTTTCGCCGAGGCGGAGCTTCGCGCGTTCGTCGCCGCTCCGGCGAAATGGAGCGCGGAGCATCCGAACCTGTACACGCTCGTGCTGTCGCTGCGCTCCGGCGACGGAACGGAGCTCGAGGCGGTTCGCTGCAAGGTAGGGTTTCGCAAGGTCGAAATTCGCGACAACCTGATCTTGATCAACGGCCGGCGGGTCGTGTTCAAGGGCGTCAACCGCCACGAGTTTTCCTGCGACGCGGGAAGGGCTCTCTCGTTCGATGAGATGGAGCGGGACGTCAAGCTGATGAAGGCGAACAATATCAACGCGGTCCGAACTTCTCATTATCCGAACCATCCGCGGTGGTACGATCTGTGCGACGAATACGGCTTGTACGTAATCGACGAAACGAATCTCGAAACGCACGGCACGTGGCGCTACGGGCAGACGGAGGAAGAGGGAACGATCCCCGGCAGCAAGCCGGAATGGCGCGACAACGTCGTCGATCGGTGCCGGTCGATGATGGAGCGGGACAAAAACCATCCTTCCGTCGTCATGTGGTCGCTTGGCAACGAATCGTTCGGCGGCGAAAATTTCCGGGCGATGTACCGCTTCTTGAAGGAGGCGGATCCGACCCGGATCGTCCATTACGAGGGCATTTTCCACCACCGCGCCTTCGAAGACGTCTCCGACGTGGAAAGCCAAATGTACACGTCGCCGGAGGGCGTGGAGAAATATGCGCGGAACGATCCGAAAAAGCCGTTCATCCTATGCGAATACAGTCACGCGATGGGCAATTCGTGCGGCAATTTGTTCAAGTATACGGAATTGTTCGACCGGTACCCGGCGCTGCAGGGCGGGTTCATTTGGGATTGGGTCGATCAGGCAATTCGGACGAAGTCGCCGGACGGGACGGAATATATGGCGTACGGCGGCGACTTCGGCGAATCGCCGCATGACGGCAATTTCAGCGGCAACGGCCTTCTGTTCGCCGACCGCACGGCGTCGCCGAAGCTGCCGGAAGTCAAAGCGTGCTACCAGAACGTTGGCTTCACCGATTGGAATCCCGAGACGGGAACGTTCAAGGCGATCAACAAGTTTTTGTTCACCGACTTAGGGGAATTCCGTTGGGAGTGGCGGCTGCTGCGGGACGGCCGGCCGGCCTCCGAACCGGCGTCGGGGACGTTCCGCGTCGCGCCGCTGTCCGAGGCGGACATCCGCTTGGAGCTGCCCGCCGGCAGCGCCGAACCGGGGGCGGACGACCGCTCCGAGCTGTGGGTCGAGCTGAGCTTGCGCCTTGCGGCAGGGACGCGCTGGGCGGAGGAGGGGCACGAGGTGGCGTTCGCCCAGTTTCCGGTTCGGGGGCTGCCGGCCGCGCGGCATGCGGCGGCGGAGCCGGATGACGGCGAGCCGCAGGCGCTCGCGTTGACCGAGGAAGACGGCCGCTGGCGCATCGCCGGGGACGGCTTCGAGCTCGCGATCGATACGAACGCCGGCGAAATAGCGTCTTACCGTTGCGGGGGCGTCGAACGGCTGCGGCAAGGACCGAGGCCGAATTTCTGGCGCGCCGTAACGGATAACGACCGGGGCAACGGCCTGGACGTCCGGTGCGCCGCATGGAGAGCGGCCGGCCCGGGACGCCGGCTCCGCTCGCTCGCGAAGAGGAAGTCCGGCCGGTCGTGGGAGATCGACGCCGAATACGAGCTGCCCGACGCGAATCGGTCCGTCTGCACCGTGACGTATACAATATATCCGGACGGGCGAATCGCGGTATGCCAGTCGCTGCATCCGGCGCCGGGGCTTCCGGAAATTCCGGAGGTCGGCATGCTGCTCTGCCTGGACGCAGCGTTCGATCGCATCGAATGGTACGGAAGGGGTCCCCACGAAAATTATTGGGATCGGTCCGTCGGCGCGAAGCTCGGCGTATACGAAGGGAGCGTCGCCGATCAGCTGACCCCGTACCTGAAGCCGCAAGAGTGCGGGAACAAAACGGACGTCCGCTGGATCAAGGTGACGAACGCAGACGGGATTGGACTGGCGTTCGCCGGAAATCCGACGCTGGAAGCGTGCGTGCTGCCGTATACGCCGGAGGAGCTCGAAGCGCACGATCATCCATACAAGTTCCCGCCTTCCGTCCGGACGGTCGTGCGGCTCGCCGACAAGCAAATGGGCGTCGGGGGGGACAACAGCTGGGGCGCGCGGACGCATCCGGAGTTCACCCTCTACGCAACCCGGTCCTACACGTTCCGATACGTCATCATTCCGGAAGGATAAAAGCATAGCGTTGGAAACAAGCGCCCGGCGGGCGCGCTCGTGTTGCGAGCGCGCCGCGCCGGGCGTTTTTTCGCCGTCGAACGGCAATGAAAGGAAACCGATGTTTTCAAAAGTGATGACAAACAATCATCAACAACAATAATTAATAATATTATATGTTTACAAATAACAATATGTAGTATAAAATCTCAGGTAAACAGATCATTGTTCGCTTCCGTTTCGGTAACGAGACCGTTGGCGAGGCATTGGGGGAGACTATGAAAAAGCTGAGAAACTGGGATTTATACGCGATGATGACGCCGGGGGTATTGTTTTTTATCATCTTCTCGTATTTGCCAATGCTTTGGATCGTGATCGCGTTCCAAGACTTCCGAATCGGACGGGGCATTTTTGGAAGCGATTTCGTCGGGTTGAAGCATTTCCAAACGTTGTTCCAAGACGAGTATTTCTACAATATTTTGACCAACACCGTTCTCATCAGCACGTACAAGTTGATCTTCGGCTTTCCGATCCCGATCCTTCTGGCGCTGGCCATGAACGAAATCCGCCGCCGCGCCACGCTTCGGTTTATCCAGTCGGTCATCTACCTGCCGCACTTCCTCTCCTGGACGGTCGTCGCGACGCTCATGATCAGCATTTTCTCGTACGACACGGGAATTCTGAACGACGCGCTCGCCTTCTTCGGCCTCGAGCCGATCGCGTTCCTGAGCGACACGAGCAAATTTCGCTCGATGCTCGTCGCCTCGGACATCTGGAAGAACGCCGGATGGGGGACAATTTTGTACATCGCCGCGCTCGTCGGCATCGATCAGCATTTGTACGAGGCCGCGGAAATCGACGGCGCCTCGAAGCTGCGGCAAATTTGGCACGTCTCGCTGCCGGGCCTCCGCGCGACGGCGACGGTGCTGCTGATCCTCAGCGTCGGCAATTTGATCACGGGCGACTTCGAGCAAATTTTGCTCATGTACAGCCCAGCCGTCTACAACGTCGCGGACGTCATCCAGACGTACGTGTACCGGATCGGCCTCGGGCAAATGCAGCTCAGCTACACGGCCGCGGTCGGCTTGTTCCAATCCGTCGTCGCGTTCGCCCTCGTATACGGCGCGAACCGGTTCGCGAAGAAGATGGGAGGGGAATCGATTTGGTAAGAAGCAAAGGTTGGGAGCAGCGGTTGGTCACGTTTTTTTCCTACTTGATCCTGATCGTCATGACGCTGCTGTGCATCATCCCGTTCGTCCGGCTGTTCGCTATGAGCTTCAGCAGCGAAATTTTCGTGCAGTCGGGCGAGGTGTTTCTGTGGCCTAGAGGGTTTACGACCGGGGCGATCGCCTTCGTGTTCGGCAACAACGCCTTCCAAGACGCGTTCGGCATCACCGTCGCCGCCACCGTCACGTTCACGGCGCTGTCGCTCGTCACGACGGTGCTGACGGCGTATCCCCTGTCCCGGCCGTACCTTGCGGGCGCGCGCTTTTTCTCGCTGTTGATCGTCTTTACGATGCTGTTCAACGGCGGCATCATTCCGACGTACTTGGTCGTCAAAACGCTCGGCCTGCTGGATACGTTCTGGGCGCTCGTCATCCCGCACATGATCAGCGCATTCAACGTCATCATACTCATTTCGTTCTTCCGGTCGCTGCCGCTCGATTACGAGGAATCCGCCAAGATGGACGGCGCGTCCAACTGGAAGGTGCTCGCGTACATCATCGTGCCGCTGTCGAAGCCGATTTTGGCGACGATCGCGCTGTTTTACGCGGTGTTCCGATGGAACTATTGGTTCGACGTGCTGATGTACATCAACTCGCCGGAGCGCTATACGCTGCAGATCGTCCTGAAAAATTTGATCCAAAATACCGACGGATCGATCATGACCGTCTTCACCGATCATCATTACGCGCTGCTTTCCGTCCAAGGGGCCGCCGTACTGTTTACGATTTTGCCGATTTTGCTCGTGTACCCGTTTCTGCAAAAGTATTTCGTCAAGGGGGTGATGATCGGCGGCATTAAAGGATAACGCCGGTCCAATTCGCTGACGGGCTTTGCAATTATTATTCGTTGAAAGAGGGGTTCGAAGAGCATGAGGAAAACATGGACTTGGCTGCTGCCGCTGCTGCTCGTCGTTACGCTGCTCGGCGCTTGCACGAACGGGGGCGGCGGCGAAAGCTCGTCGGGCACGGACGCCGCGAACGGCAATACGTCGGGCGAGAAAAGAAAAGTGAAACTCATCGTATCCGGCAACGTGCAGGAATTCCCGGAAGGCATTACGAAGGACGACAACTTCATCATCAATTATTGGAAAGAGAAGAGCGGGTTCGATATCGAATTCGAAATTTTGCCGCTGGAGGGCGCGGACGAGAAGTTGAACGCGATGCTCGTCTCCGGCGAGGCGAGCGGCATCATCATCCGCGGGGGCACCGAGTGGCTGGCGAACTTGGTCAATCAAGACGCGCTGCTTCCGCTGGACGACTATCTCAAAGGCACATCTTTGGAAACGCTTCACTCGGAAATCCAGAGCGCTTCCCGCATCGACGGCAAGCAGTACAGCATCGTCTTCCCGGAGGCGATCGCGCTGCAGAGTCCGTCCTACATCGTGCGCAAGGATTGGCTGCTCGAAAGCGGCATGACGGGTCAGCCGAAGACGTTCGACGAGTTCAATCAAATGCTGCAGGCGTTCAAGGCGCGCGGCGACGGCGTCGTTCCGCTCGGCGTGTTCGGTTCCCCGCACGGCGGCACCGACGGCTCCCAGCTGTCCGGCGCGTTCTCCCCGATCAAAGGGATGTTCGGCATCCCGACGGAATTCGCGCTGCGAGACGGCAAAGTCGTCTACACCCCGATTCTGCCGGAAGCGAAGGAGTATCTGGCGTACACGGCGCAGCTGTATAAAGACGGAATGATCGCGAAAGACTTCGCGATGCTGGATGCGCAGAAGACGCAGGAAATGTTCATCGGCGGCAAAATGGGCTTGTTCGTGCTGGAATACCCTTGGGCGTCCAAGACGATCATTCCGGCCGTGGCGGAAACGGGCGGCGACGCGAAATTCATGGACTTCCCGACGGGCAAAACCGGCAAGCCTTCGTATTCCAAAGCGTACTACCCGGTGTCCTCGAACGTCGCGATCGCGAAGGATACGAAGGACGTCGAAGCGCATATCGAGTTCATCGAGTTTCTGTTGAAGCCGGAAACGCAGCAAATTACGAACTACGGCATCGAAGGGCAGCACTACACGAAGGAAGGCGACAAAATCGTTCCGACGGAGGAAGGCAAGCAGATCGCTTGGTCGGTGTACTACAAGCCGCTCGCGAGCCCCGACGAATGGTACCAAATGTACGGCGTGATGGCGGACTGGGCGGAGTTTTATTACCCGACCGAGCGGAACGCTTCCCGCGAAGACGTCGATCCCGTCTACTTTATGCCGCCGCAGCCGGATTTGGTGGCGAAGCGGGTGCAGCTCAACACGAAGGTCGATACGTATTATACGGACGTCGTCACGGGCAAACAGAGCCTCGATACGTTCGACGCGTTCGCGCAGGATTGGCTGAAGAGCGGCGGGCAGGACATTCTCGACGGCTACAACAAGCTGTATCAAGAGCTCGGCTCGCCGAAATTCGAGTACAAGGAATTCCCTCCGGGCGAGCTGTACACGGGCAAGCATTTGTTCGACGGCAAGAAGTAATAAGCGAAAAGCCGCATTCCCTAGTATCGGGAACGCGGCTTTTCCTTTGAGAAAGGATTCGTTGATTATGCCTTGCGGCTCCAAAGCGACTCTACGTCCTCGAGCGACTTTCCTTTCGTCTCGGGCACGAGCTTCCAAGAGAAGAGGAGCGCGACGACGGACATGAAGGCGAACACCCAGAACGTGAGCGCGGGGCCCGCGAACGACAGCATCGGCGGGAACGACTGCGATACGATGTAGTCGGCGATCCACAGCGCCATCGCTGCGATGGCGGTCGCCCGGCCGCGGTAGCGGTTCGGGAAAATTTCGGACAGCATGACCCAGACGACCGGACCGAGCGATACCGCGAACGCGGCGACGTACACGAGCACGAGCAGCAGCACGACCGTTCCGGACGTGTACCCGGTGTGGAACGCGGCGCCGATCCCGACGAGGCTCAGCGCCATGACCGACGTGCCGGCCAGCAGCAGCGCTTTCCGGCCGACCTTGTCGATCAGCCAGATGGAGAGAATCGTAAAGACGAAATTGACGAAGCCGACCATGATCGTTTGGACGAGCGACGCGTTCGTTCCTGCGCCCGTCGCTTTGAAAATTTCCGGCGCGTAATACATGACGGCGTTGATGCCGGTCACCTGCTGCAGTACCGCGAGGCCGACGCCGACGAGCAGCGCGAGCCGCAGCCCCGGACGGAACAAGTCGCGAAGCGGACCCGCCTCTTGCGCGAACGAAGCTTTGATGTCGAGCACCTCTTGCTTCGCCGCATCTTCGCCGTGAATTTTCACCAGGATCGGCAGCGCTTCGGCGGGGCGGCCTTGCTTGATGAGCCAGCGAGGGCTTTCCGGCACGAAGAAGAGCAGCGCGAGGAACGCGACGCCCGGCAAGACGCCGACGCCGAACATCCAGCGCCAGCCGTTCTCTACGTTCCAAGCGGCATCTCCAAGGCCGGCGATGTACGAGTTAACGAAATAGACGATGAAAATGCCGGTGACGACCGCGAGCTGGTTCAGCGCGACCAACCGGCCGCGGTGCTTCGCCGGCGCGACCTCCGCGTTGTACATCGGGCACAGGGTGGACGTAATGCCGATCCCGATGCCGCCGAGAATGCGGGAGAGCACGAACACGGAGAACGTTCCTGCGATCGCGGAGCCGAGCGAGCCGAGCACGAACAGAACGCCCGCGGCGAAAATGACTTTCTTCCGGCCGAATTTGTCGCCCAGGACGCCCGCGGACGCGGCGCCCCCGATGCAGCCGACGATCAGGGAGGAGACGGCCCAGCCGACTTGGAACTCGTTGAGGGCGAATCGTTCCTGCATAAAGCCGATCGCGCCCGAAATGACGGCCGTGTCGAAACCGAATAATAATCCGCCGATGGCGGCGATACTGGAAATGAGCGTCACGAACTTCATGTTATGGGAACGAATGTCGTTCGTTGTTGCTGGAACCGATGCTTGCATAACGTTCGATCACCTTTCGAGTAAGCCTGTATTTTGCCGTCCCTTCGGGAGCAGCGTTGCCATTATAGCATGGGGCCGCCTGCACTTATTCGTTGTATACCCGCACTTCCTTGATGCCATTAAATGTTCCGTTCGTTTGGCAAGCTTGCGAAAGATAGCATTTTTTCGAGATGGACAACGAAAAAGTCCTTGCCGGCGGCAAGGACCCAGGGTCGTTACGTTTGTTGGACCGTTCCTTTGTACTCGGAAGGCGTGGAGCCGGTCACTTTTTTAAAGACTCTGCTAAAATAGTTCGGATCTTTGTAACCGACCTCGTAGCACACTTCTTTCAAGCTGAGCTCGCCGGACGCGATCAGCTCCTTCGCTTTTTCGATCCGAAGCCGGGTCACGAAATCGGTGAAGCTTTCTCCGGTTTGCTGCTTGAACAGCTTGCTGAAATATTGCGGGTGCAGGTGTACGAAGCCCGCCGCGTCTTCGAGGGAAATGTCGGTCGTAAACCGTTCGGCGATATAGTCCTTCGCCCGGTCCAGCACCGTGACGGTGCGGCGCTCCCGTTCGTCCCGGATGCGCTGCAGCGCGGAGACGACGTAGCTCCGGCGTTCGGCGTCCTGGCCCGCGCTATGGGCGAGCTCCTCGGGCGGGCGTTCGCCGGGCTGCACGACTTCGTCGAACAATCGGACGCCGCCGGCGTCGCCGACGAACGTCGAAGCGAACACCGCCTCGAAATACGAAGTTCGGAAGCCTTCGGCTTCGCGCTGCGGCGCACCGACGCCGACGGACGCCGAGAAGCCGTATTGCCGCAGCAGAAATTCGTTCAGCCGGGCGCCGAACGTTCGCAGCTCTTCCTTCCCGCTCCTCGACGCCTCCTCCGACGGAAATCGGAAAAACACGGTCATGTGCCAATCGATCAGCGAGCTGACGATGCAGGGGAGCGAGGAAGCTTTGGCGAAGCTTCGCACCGAATCGTAGATGCTCTTGCTATCGAGCTCGTACGCCTGCTTCGGGAACGCGGCGATGAGCGCGCAGCCCCGGTCGAGCGGGAACGACAGCCATTCCGTCAGCGTGTCGACGTCTTTGGCCTGCACCGGGTTCGCCATGATCGTGAACGCCAGCTCGTTCTCCACCATCGGCTCCAGCTGGGACACTTTGTGCAGCAGCTCCAGCTCTTGCTCCCGTCTCGATTTTTCCTGCTCGACCTGCGCCACCATGCGGCGCAGCGTCTCTTCGATCCGCTCTCGGGAAGCGGGCTTCACGAGAAATTCTTTGACGCCGAGGGATATCGCTTCCTGTGCGTAGGAAAAATAATCGTATGCGGTCACGAGCACCATTTGTACGTCCGGCAGCAGCGTTTTGATTTGGCGCAGCGCCGCAAGCCCCTGGATGCCGGGCATGTTGATGTCCATGAACACGATGTGCGGCCGATGCTCTTCGGCGAGCGCGATCGCCGTCCGGCCGCTGTCCGCATGAATGATGCGGAAGGCGTCCGGCATGGCGCTCCGCGCGATCCATTCTAATCCTTCCCTCTCCAGCGGCTCGTCATCCGCGATCAATAGTCGGTACATCGTCGTTCTCCTCCTTTCCGAGCGGTAACTTCAAGGTAATGGACGTGCCGACGCCCTCGGCGCTTCGGATGTCGACGAAGTCGCTGCGGCCGGTGAACAGCTGCAGCCGCTTCAATACGTTGCGGACGCCAATGCCGGACGCGTTCCCTTCGGGCGTGTATTCCATCTTCATTAACGCGTTCGCGAGCTCCGGCGGCATGCCGACGCCGTTATCCTCGACGGTAATCCACGCCTCGTCCCCGACCCGCCGCGCCCGCAGTTCGATCCGCGCGCCGGCTTCCTTCTTCTCGACGCCGTGCACGAACGCGTTCTCGACGATCGGCTGGATTGTCAGCAGCGGAAGGGGCATGTCGAGCAGCGATTCGTCGACGTCGCTCGCGAACGCGATTTTGTCGCGGAACCGCGCCCGCTGAATCGCGATGTACTGCTGCACGTGCTCGACCTCTTCGCGCAGCGTCGCAGGGCGGTCTAAGCGGCGCAAATTGTACCGCAGCATATTCGACACGGCGACGATCAGGTCGCTCGACCGGCTTGCGCCTTCCAGCAGGGCGAGCTTCGAGATGACGTTCAGCGTATTGAACAAAAAATGCGGATGGATTTGGCTTTGGAGCGCCTGCAGCTCGAGCTCTTTGACCAGCCGATCCTTCTCCAACGATTCCTTCTCCGCCTCCATCAGCGCGACGACGTCCCGCTGCATGCGCAGGAACGTGTCCGTCAGCAGCGCGAATTCGTCGTCCGTCCGTTCGCGGACGGGGGGAGGCTCGGCGCGTTTGCCTTTGGCGAAATCCGCGGCCATGCGGACGAGGCGGGACACCGGCGCCGTCACGCTGCGGGAGATCCACAGCGCCAGCATGACGCTGAGCAGCGCATTGATCGCGAACACGTATACGCCGTAGTCGTACAGCTTCGCGAGTTCCTGCTGGAGCTTCGCGAAGATCGGCACGTAGGCGCTCAGCTCCTCGTCGATCAATCGCTGCGCGTCTTCCTGCACGAACGCGAGCGTTCGTTCGACCGGCTCGTACAAGGCCAGCGCCTGCTCCGGCTGCAGCTCGAGGCTCGCCGCGGCGGCGTGCGACGATTGCGCCAGCAGGGTGTCCACGACGCCCAGGAAGCCGAGCCGGACCGCCTCGTCCGCGTAGCCCGGCGGCAGCCGCTCGAGTTGGGCGCGCCGGTCTTCGAGGTCGGCTCTCGTCGCCTCCGCTTCCTGCGCCCGACGCTCGGTCGGATTCGCGAAATACGCGTGCAGCGCCTGCACGTGGCTTTCCGCGCTGCGCGCGATTTGATTGTATAGCAGCGTGCGGTTCATCGTCGTCTCGTAGCTTGCTTGCGTTTCGTTCAGCGTATGGAACAAAAAGAATGCGACCGCATTCGTAAAGACGACGAGCAGCGGGAGAAACAGCATCAGCTTCGTGCGGATTTTCATGAACAATGTCCTCCCGCGCCGCTCGGGTCGGCCGTCACGACGTCGGCTGCCGTATAGTTGTACTCGGGCAGCGGCTGTCCGGCGGCGCCTTGCCGCGCCAGCTCCATGGCGAGCTCGCCCATGCGCGCGGGCTGCTGCTGAATCGTCGCGGCGATGCGGCAGCCCGCGATGCCGGCCATCGTCTCCGGCACGTCGTCGAATGCGTAAATGTTCGGCAGCGGCAAGCCGGCGCGTTCGGCGGCGTCGCCGATGCCGATGCCGTCTAAGGAGCTGAAGCCGACCATGAAGCCGATCTCCGGATGCTCGCGGAGCATCCGCTCCGCTTCCGCCGCCGCCCGCAGGCGGGAAATCGACGAAGCGGCGACGTCCGCGATGGCGAGCCCCGGGTAGCGGGCAATCGCCCGGCGGAACCCTTCGAGCCGCTGGATTTGGTTCGGCGCGCGTTCGTCGCCGATCAGCACGCCGACAGCGCCTCGCCCCCGCGACGCTTCCGCCACGAGCAGGCCGACCGTCTCGCCGGCCTGCTCATTGTTCGAGCCGACGTACGCCTGCCGCGCGCTCCCCGGTTCGTCGGTGTCGACCGTGATCACGACGATGCCGCGCCGGACGGCGTCGTCGATCAAGCGCCGAAACCGCTCGTCGCCGATCCCCTGCACGAGGATCGCGTCGGCGCCGCTCGCGATCGCTTTGTCGAGCAGCCGCAGCTGCTCTTCGGGGTCGATGCGCCGCGGCCCCGCGTATTCGAGCAGCCAGCCGCCCTGCGCGGCCGCCTCCCGCGCCCCCCGTTCGACGGCTCGCCAGAACGGGTTGTCCGCTTCCTGCGAGACGAGCACCGCCCGCGGGGCGCCGACGCTTTCGCCTTCGCCGCGGACCCCCACCAAGTCGCGCACGCTCCGCGCCGTCTCCGCGACCTGCGCGAGGCAGGCGGCGAGCGCCAGCAGAAGCGCGGCCAATCCGATATTCCATAGGAGTTTCGATTTCGATTTTGATGTCATGCGAACCCTCGACCGCTCCGTTTATAATAGAAAGCCTGCTTTACATTATACCACCGGACGCGCCGACGGAAACGGCTCCCGCGCGTCGACGAAACCTTCTCGCGGCGTTCGGCGTCGATATAGGCGGGAGGTGATGGACGTTGAGAACGCGGAACGCCGCCGCGGCAGGCTTGCTGCTTGCGGCGCTGCTCGGGTGCGAGGATGCGTCGCTCTCCGGCGGTTCGCCCAGCGAGGAGAAGCCGGGCGCGGCGAAGGAAGCCGCTTCGCCCGTCGGCTCGGCGGACGAGGCCGAGGCGGAACGATTCGAGCTGCGAATATGGTCGCCGAACGCCGAGTTCAAGGCCGGGGAACCGTTCGAAGTCGCGGCGGAGCTCATCTATCGTTCCGACGAAGCCGTAACAATCATGCATGCTTCGCCGCTCGCGCATTTTCAAATTTACGATTCGAACGACCAACCGCTGATCAAGACGTTCGTGACGGATCAAGTCGGGTTCATTGTGCCGCTGCGCCCGAACGAGCCGTACAACCCTGGTAAACAAACGCTGAAGGTCGATCGACCGGGAACGTACCGCATCGTGGCGACCGCGTCGTTCCGCCTGCGGGATGCGGACGAGCAATGGAGGGAAGAGTTGAGAATCGTTTCGGCGCCGCTCGAGATCGTGGTAAAATAACCAGTAATTCTATGTAGTCGAGAAGGGGAATGAGGCGTAATGGTGCATTCCGGCACGATTCAGACGTCCCGACGGGACGAGATGATCGACATTACGGACCGCGTCGCCGACATCGTCCGGCGCGAGGGCGTCGTCGGCGGCCTGGCGGTCGTCTACTGTCCGCATACGACCGCGGGCATTACGATCAACGAAAACGCCGACCCCGACGTCGTGCGCGATATGCTCATGCGTTGGGACGAGGTGTACCCTTGGGAGCATCCGAAATACCGGCATATCGAGGGCAATTCGGCGTCGCATTTGAAGGCGAGCACGGTAGGCGCGTCGCAGACGGTCATCATCGAAGGCGGGCGGCTGCTGCTCGGGCGGTGGCAGGGCATTTATTTTTGCGAGTTCGACGGCCCGCGTCAGCGGACGTTCTACGTGAAAATCGTGCGGACGGAATAGAGACGGGTTACAGACGAACCATGAACCAAGTCAACCAGCCGTCGAGATTGCCATTTGAATGGGAAAAACCACCCTTAGCGGGTGGTTTTCATATGGATCAAGGAGTTTGCCGCACCATGATCCCGTTGCCGTACGGGTCATAGAACGTGAAGCATGCCGCGCCCAGCCGTTCTTCGATTCCGGTCACGTTCGATGCGTGTTTCGCGGACACGTGGGCTCTCGCCGCTTCGACATCCGGCGAATCGATCACCAGCGCCGGGGCGACGCGCAGGTCGAGCTGAAGCTTCTCGTAATGCACCTTGCCGGTCTGCGACAGCCGGTTATCGTCGACCAGCAGATCGGCGCCTTTCTCCATCGCAATGCCGTTCAACCCTTGCACGACCGGATCCGGCCGCACGTCTTTCCGCAAAAAGCCGGCGTACCAGCTCTCCGTCTCGGCCGCATGGTCCGCATGCGCGATCACGCGGCTGATCCGTCGAAGCAGCGGGTGCGCATCGCCTACAGGTTCCTGCGGCTGTTCGTGCGATACGGCCCAGCAGACCATGTTGCCGCCCACAGTGAAATGGGAGGCTTCGGAATAACGGTACAGCTCCCCGATGTGCATATATCCCATGCGGTTGCAGTAGTCGTACGATGCGTCGATATCGCGAACCGACTCGAACATGATCATCGGCGGGAACCCCCACATATTGCTGTCGAGAATGATCCCGGTGCCGTCGAACGATACTCCCCAGTAGATGCCGCCTCCCGTTTTGTTCGGCCGGATCGGCTGTTCGAACAAGTTCGCGTACCATTCAATGGACGCCTTCAAATCGGTTACGGGCAAAAATACGGTGTGCATGACGGGTTTGATCGGGTGTGTCAAAGCCTGCACTTCCTCTCCAATAAGTTGACTTCAACACAAGGACACATCGAAACGGAAATCTCTATCAATCTACAACGAAAAAAATTATAACCTCTCCATCGCGGCCTCCAGACGATCCGCCGCTTCCGCTTCAGCCTCCATCGCAGCGTGGAGACCTGCCGCCATTTGTTCCCGGTTCGACGTAACGCCGCCTATACCGAACGGGAAGGCAGGATACAGCTGCAGCAAAGCCTTGCAGACATGCTCGTACCATTGGCTAGCGTCCGCCAACAAAGACCGCGCTTCGCCGCGAATGTTCCGGTCCAGGGAGAGCTGCTCCAGATAACGGCAGGCATGTTCGCGGGCTTCCGTCAGGAGAGCTACTTGGTAGGCATGGCCAAGCGGGTCCAGACGGTTTTCCAAGACGGCGCTTCGCCACTCCCGGTAAGCAGCCTGTCCGAACGCAAAGCCGGGAATGCGGGGCTCTTCCCCCCGGATCTGCTTTACGATCCCGGCAAGGACGTTGCGTACGGAAACGAAAGCGCCCGTCCGTCGTTCCAGAACGGCTGCGAACAGCCCCGGACTTTCGGGACTTCTGCCTAGGCTCTCATACATATAGCGCTGCACGCCGGGGCGGTGGCTTCGGCCGAGCAGCACGCGCTCCGAGTCGTCGTACCCGTAAACTAATGCGAACTCGTTGATCGACAAATTCCATACGACGGCCGGCATGCCTGCCTCCACGGCATCATGGATCAGCTGCAACACGCCGACTTGCTCCTCCGGCCGAAGCTGCTGTCTTCCGGGACGCCCGAAGCATCGGGCGCTCCAGCCGATCCGCTCCGCAGCGCCGTAGAAGGCGTAGCTCCAGTCGAACGTCGACAGCCCCCTCCAGCCGCATCCGGAGGAAATGCCGATTCGGAATGCGTCGCCCGTCGTCCCCATGACCGTCGTAAGCTGCTGCTCCGTATCGCCCCCATACCGCAGCGCTTCGAGCAATGCCACGGACATCAGCGCATATGGACGAGAAAAACGGGGTTCGTCGAGGACGATGCGGCCCGGTTTGCCATGGCGGAGGCGATCGGAGAGATAGCGGTCAACTTCCGTTCGGAAACGCTCCTCGTTCAGCTTCGAACGGGAACGGGAAATCAGGTTATAAACATTGCTTCGGGCGATGCCGAGCGATGCCGCGGTTTCATCCGGCTGAAGTCCATCTACCGCCGCGTCCATCACGCGTTTCGCGTTGCCGCGCAGCAGCGAAGACGAGCGGTCCGCCGCTTCGCGGCGCAGCTCGCGGTCGAGCAATCCCTGCTGCGGTTCGTCCGGACGGCTGCACGAATACGGATCGGCCGACTCGGGCAGCTCGCCGAACGGCTTCGTCCGGTTCTCCGCGCCGCGCAGCATATTCATCGCCGTCCTGCGGACGAGCTTCCTCAGCCATGGGCGGAAGCGTTCCGGGTCCCGAAGGCCGGGAAGCTTGGCAGCCAGCCGCAGGAACGATTCCTGGACCGCATCCTCGGCCAGGTGGGCGTCCCGCATAATATCGCGGGCCCACAGCGCCGCATCCTGCCTATACGCCGCAATCAACTGCGTCAGCGCGTCCCGATCGCCTGCGGCCGCGCGCGAAATCAAATTCTCTTGATTCATGTGCCCAACCTCGTCTCCGGCCCGTCCATGCGCAGCTTTGGTGATCAAATATAGCCACTATTTTTATTTTATTACAATATTCGAAACTAGCATATGTTTGCCTTTGGGCATTTGTGGTTAAATGAGGGGAAAAGCACAGCAAAAATACGGAGGGATGAATCTATGGTTCGGGATATTGCGAAAGAGATCGAAAGCGCCGTCGTGCCGGAGGACGCGATCGCGGTATGGGCGCTCGGGCAGTGCGGCTTCGTGCTGAAAAGCGCCGCTTGCACGGTCGGCATCGACTTATACTTATCGGATTCGGTATACGAGAAATACGGGGCGCCCTGGTCGCGCACCGCGCCGCCGCCGATCGCCCCGGAGGCGCTGCCGCCGCTGGACGCCGTCCTGTGCACGCACCACCACGACGACCATATGGACGACGCGACGCTGCGCGCCTTGCGGACGAAGGCATCGACGACGTTCGTCGCGCCGAGGGCGCACCTCTCGTTGATGCGGGACTTCGGGCTGGACGAGCGGCGGCTCGCCGGCATGAATCACGGGGAGACGCTGCGGCTGCCCGGCGTCGAAATCAAAGCGTTCGCCGCCATGCACGATACGTTCGAGCGGGATGAGGCGGGCAATCACCGCTTCCTCGGCTATACGTTCCGGTTCGGCGGCTTTACGGTGTACCACGCGGGCGATACGATCGGCTTCCCCGAGCTGCCGGAGTGGATTCGCCCCGAGAACGTCGATGCCGCGTTCGTGCCGATCAACGGCCGAGATTACCGGCGAACCGCCGCGAACATCGTCGGCAACATGAACTACCGCGAAGCGGCCGACCTCGCGGCGGACATCGGCGCGGGCGTCGTCGTGCCGATGCATTACGGCATCTTCCGCCACAACGACGAAAATCCGGCGTACTTCGTCGATTACATCTACCAGACGTATCCGGAGCTGCCGTTCCGACTGCCGCGGCTTGGAGAGCGGTTTATCCTTTGGAAATAAAAACAGCGAGCTACTTTTTGTTGTTATCCTGCGTGTTAGGCGATAAAATATAATAAAATACAAGACTAAACGCCAATATTTAAAAAAACGCGAGGATGGGTGAGGGATGAGGGGAAAACCACTGCAGCGTTTGAAAGTAAGCGCTACCAAACGTTTTCTCGTCCTAGAGGACGGAACGCCGTTCTTTTGGCTGGGCGATACGGCGTGGGAGCTGTTTCATAAGCTGAACCGGGACGATGCGGTCCATTATTTGCGGACGCGGGCGGAGCAGGGCTTCACCGTCGTGCAGGCGGTGGCGCTCGCGGAGTTCGAAGGGGCGACGACGGACAACGCCCACGGCCGGCGGCCGCTGCGGACGAACGCGTCCGGCGCCGTCGACCCGGCGCTGCCGGACGTCGAAGGACCGTATTCGTATTGGGACCATGTCGATTGGGTTTTGTCGGAGGCGGCGTCGCTCGGTCTGTACGTCGCGCTGCTGCCGACGTGGGGCGATAAATTTAACAAGCTCTGGGGGAAAGGGCCGGAACTGTTCACGCCGGAGAACGCCTTCGCGTACGGCCGCTGGCTCGGCGAGCGGTACCGGGACGCCGCGAACGTCGTCTGGGTGCTCGGCGGCGACCGGCCGCTGCAGACGCGGCGCCATTTCGAAATCGTGGACGCGATGGCGCGGGGCCTGAAAGAGGGGGACGGCGGCAGCCACTTGATGACGTTCCATCCGCAGGGCGCGCAGTCGTCCTCTCACCATATGCACGACGAAGATTGGCTCGATTTCAATATGATCCAATCCGGGCACGGCGAAGCGCAGATTACGAACTACAAGCGGGTGCTGGCCGATTACGAGCGGCAGCCCGTCAAGCCGACGCTGGACGGCGAGCCGTGCTACGAAGATATTCCGGTCGGCTTCCGGACGGAGAACGGCTACTTCGACGAAGCGGACGTCCGCCGAGCGGCGTATTACGCGGTGCTGTCCGGCGCCCTCGGGCACACGTACGGCCACCACTCGGTCTGGTCGATGATGGACGGACCCAGCGAAGGCCACGGACACTCGTTCCTGATGAGCTGGAAGCAGGCGCTGCGGCGCCCGGGGGCGGAGCGGATGCGGCACGTGCGCGCGCTCGCGGAGGCGCGCGGCTTCGGGCGGCTCGCGCCGCCCCGGACATGGTCGAGAACAACGACGCCGGCAACAACTATATGGCCGCGGCCCGCGCCGACGACCATGCGTACGTGTACACGCCGAACGGCGCGCCGATCGCGGCGAAGCTGGGGCGTCTGCCGGGCGGCCGGCTGACCGCCTCGTGGTTCGACCCGCGCTCCGGCGCCGCGGAGAGCATCGGGAGAATAGAGAACGCAGGCGTCCGACGCTTCGTGCCGCCGTCGTCCGGACGCGGCAGCGATTGGGTGCTCGTGCTGGAGGCGGGATCATGTTCCGAGTCATGATCGTCGAGGACGAGATGCTGGTCCGGCTCGGCCTCAAAAATTCGGTCGACTGGGCCAAATTCGACATGGAGGTCGTCGCCGACTTCCCCGACGGCCAAGCGGCGTGGGAGTATTACCAGCGCGAGAAGCCGGACGTCGTCATCACGGACATCCGGATGCCGAAGATGGACGGGATGGAGCTGATCGCGAACGTCCGCCGCGCGGACAAGGGGACGCGGCTCGTCGTGCTTTCGTGCCTCGAGGAGTTCGATCTCGCTCGCAAGGCGATGCAGCACGGAGTGTCCAGCTACATTCTGAAGCTGACGATGACCGAGGAGGAAATCGAGACCGTCCTCGAGGAAGTGCGGCGCGAGCTGCTCGCGCAAGGGCGGAGCGCGCCGGCCGAGGAAGGCGTCGGCACGCTGACGCGCCAAAACATGGATTTGCTCAAGGAGAAAGTGCTGAAGGACTTTCTCTTCTACAACATTTTCAGCGCGGAGGAATTCGAGTTGTTCGTCGCGCGGAACGGCCTGCGCCTCACGCCGATTCGGCTCGTCGCCTGCGTGATGGAGATCGACCGGTTCCCGAAACTGAAGGAGAAATTTCGCGACGAGCACGGCCATTTGATCAAAATGACGCTGCTGAACATCCTCGCCGAAATTACGAGCGTCCATAAGCGAGGGGAATCGTTCCCTTTGGACGAAACGCGGTATTTGCTGTTGTTCCACTTCGAGGACATGCATTCGGAGCAGACCGTCATGCAGGAGACGCGCGTCATCCTGAATCACGTGCAGGAAGTCATCCGCACCTATTTCAACGGATCCGTCTCCTTCGGGGTCAGCGGCATCCAAAGCGGCTTCAAGTCGCTGCCGAAGCTGTACGCGGAGGCCGGGAAGGCGCTCGAGCGGAAGTTTTGGACCGGGCCGGGCCATCTGCACCAGCCGGGCCAAACGGCGGATCACGCGCCGCTGTCCGCCCTGCTGTCGCGCATCCGGCGTTCGCCGGAGCTGCGGGCGCTGCTGTCGCCGATGAAGCAGAAGGAGCTCGACCAATTTCTCGACGTGTTCGAAGCGACGCTCTCGGAGGAGCGCAAATCGATCGAAATTATGCTGTACCAGCTCGTGCAGTGGATCTCGACGAACGTCTACGACGACAATCAGAACGAATGGACGCTGCTCGTCAGCATTACCGACAAGCTGGAGCAATGCGACAATTTGCCGGAAATGCTCGAGCAGACGGTAACGTTCCTGGAGGACATTACGGCGCAGGCGAGCAGCCACATGCATATGAGCAGCGAAATTACGAAGGCGATCCAATACATCAAGCGGCATTACGCGGAAAACATCAGCCTGCAGACGGTGGCCGACCACGTCAATTTGAGCCTCAGCTATTTGAGCAATTTGTTCAAGAAAGAGCTGCAAATTTCGTTCGTCGACTATTTGAACCGGTATCGGATCGAACGGGCGAAGGAGCTGCTCATCGGCACACAGATGAAATCGTACGACATCGCGGTGCAGGTCGGCTTTTCGCCCGAATACACGTACTTTAGCAAGGTGTTCAAGAAGGTCACCGGGCTCAATCCGAACGAATACCGGCGGCAGTGGATGTCGGCGCCCAGGAGCGAGACATGAAACCGTTCGGCTGGTTCCAAAGCCTTCGTTCGCAGCTCATTTTATATTTCATGATCATTAGCTTGGTCGTGCTTTCGGGCGCGACCTACTATTTATATTCGTTCATGCTCGGCATGATCAAGGAGCAGAACGAGCGTCTGCTGTTCCAGCAATTTCAGCAGCTCGACCATAACATCGCCGGCCTGCTCGCGGACGTCGACCGGCTGCAGAAGATGTTCCTGCTCGAAGAAGAGATTCAGGATCTGCTGCTCAATTTGACCGAGAAGAGCGAGCTGGAATTTCTCAATTCCAAAAACATGCTGCACGAGCTGATCAAAAAATTCATCGACAATTACAATTTCGTCCATTCCATTTACATTACGGCGGAAAATCAAGGCGCGGTCGGCGGCAGCGGCAACACGACGCTCGTCCATCCCGTGGAAGAATGGGTGAAGGCGTTTTTCGCATCGGAGCCGTATCGGAGGTCGCTGTCGGAGTACCCGAACATCGTCGTCGAAGGCAACATGCGCAAATCGTTTTACAACCCGTACATGACCGGAAGCCGGGACGGCGCCGTCGTCAGCATTTTGCGAGGGACCCGGGCGATCTACGACCCGCGCGTCAGCGCGACGCTTATTTTCAATATCGACGAGCGGTACCTCGCCTCGATCTATTCGGCGTCGCTGTCCGCGGAAGACGGCGAAATGTACATCGTCGACGGGCGCGGGACGATCATTTCGAGCTCGCGGCCCGAGCGCGTCGGCACGGCGAGTCCGTATGTTCCGGGGCGGGGGGGAACGTTCGGCAGCTACGACGACAACAACGGCGACGCGCCGGTGCAAATCGTCTATTACAAGCTGCAGACGTCCGGCTGGTACGTGATGAAGGAAATTCCGCTAAATCCTTATTCGGCGCAAATTTACGCGGTGCAGCGCATCATCGTCCTCGTATTTTTGCTCAGCCTCCTGGTCATTTTGATCGTTTCGTACTTTTGGCTGAACAAAATGATTCGTCCCCTTCACCTCCTGTCCGGCAAAATGAAGGACATCGGCCGCGGGGAGCTCGGCGTCACGTTCCCGGAGGTGCCGAACAACGAATTCGGCACGGTCATCCGGCGCTTCAACGAAATGTCGCTCAGCATCGTCGATCTGATCCAAAAGAACAACGCCATGCAGGAGCAGAAACGAGAGCTCGAAATCGAAGCGCTGCAGTACCAAATCAACCCGCATTTCCTGTACAACACGCTGAACATGATCCGCTGGATGGCGTCGATCATCAAGGCGGACAACATCGTCAACAGCATCGTGGCGCTCGGCAACATTCTGCGCGCGGCGTACGCCAGCAAAGATTCGATGTGCACGCTGCGGGACGAGCTCAGCTACTTGGAAAACTACATTAAAATCATCAACTGGCGGTTTAACAACGGGGTCGTGTTCGCGATTGAGGTCGAGCCGGACGAGCTGGACTGCCGCGTGCCGCGCTTCATCCTGCAGCCGCTCGTCGAAAACTCGATTCAATCCGGGCGGCAAATCGAGGAGCAGCGAATCGAAATTCGCGTCTGCGTCCGGCGGGAAGGGAACGAGCTTGCGATCATCGTCCGCGATACGGGTCCCGGTCTTACGCCGGAGCTGCTGGAGTCGCTCAACGCGATGCTGGCCGGGGACGGATCCGGCGAACGGTCGGGCGAGATGGGCGAGACCGCCGGCGGCGTCGGGCTGCGCAACGTCAACAAGCGCATCCAGCTTTATTTCGGCGCGCAGTACGGACTGCGGTTCGAACCGAGGGAGAAGGGGGCGGAAGTGGTCGTCCGTCTTCCGGCGTCGACGTCTTGAATTTTTTTCAACTTTCGCATGGGACAGCGGCAGCGCTGTCCTTTTCCGTTCCGGCGCGCGGCGAGAAAGTTCAACTCAAACGAAAAATCGTTCAATTCGGGGAAGGGGCGGGTCCGGCGAGCCCCCGGATTTTTCAAATATGTCGTAAGATCGTTCATTCGGACGGAGGGAATAAAGCGTTATCATGATCGTACAGGAGAGAAACAGACTGCATGAAAAGGAGAAAAACGATGGAGATCACTTACGCAGCACAAACAGAGAAAGCGACGAAAAAGTCGAAGCTGTTTCGCAAAGACGGCGTGAAGCTGCTGCTGATGGCGCTGCCGTTCGTCGCGTTCGCGTTCGCGTTCAGCTACGTGCCGTTGTTCGGCTGGATTTACGCCTTTTTCGACTACCGGCCCGGCATTCCGCTCAGCAAGACGGAGTTTATCGGGCTCGAAAACTTCGCCGCCATGCTCACCGACCCCCGCATGGGCCCCGTGCTGATCAACACGCTGGCGCTCAGCCTGCTGTCGATCGCGACGGCGCCGATCCCGATGCTGTTCGCGATCATGGTGTCCGAAGTGAAAAGCGAGTGGTTCAAGCGGCTCGTGCAGACGACCTCGACGCTGCCGCACTACATTAGCTGGATCATCGTATACTCGCTGGCGTTCGCCATGTTCAGCACCGAGGGGGCGGTCAATTCGATCCTCTTCAAGCTCGGCCTCAGCGACACGCCGGTTAACGTGTTAGGCAATTACGACCGCGTATGGACCGTCCAGACGCTGCTCCTGCTGTGGAAAGGCGTCGGCTGGAGCGCCATTATCTATTTGGCCGCCATCGTCAGCATCGACAGCGAGCAGTACGACGCGGCGAAGGTCGACGGCGCGGGGAGGCTGCGCACGATTTGGCATATTACGATTCCGAGCATCATGCCGACGTTCATCGTGCTGCTGCTGCTCTCGATCAGCAATCTGCTGTCCGCCGGCTTCGAGCAATATCTCGTCTTTACGAACGTCATCATCGCGGACCGCATCGAGGTGCTCGATCTGTACGTGTACCGTCTCGGTCTCGTCACCGGCGATTACTCTTACTCCACGGCCGTCGGCATTTTCAAATCGGTCATCAGCGTGATCTTGCTCTTTACGGCCAACTTTTTGTCCCAAAAAATCCGCGGCCAAGGCATCATTTAATGGGAAAGGAGCCACAAGCATGAGCGCGCAAACGAGCGTCCAGCCGATCCGCCGCAGAAGGCCGATCGATTGGAAGGACTTCACATTCGACAGTATCAATTATCTCTTTCTAACGCTGCTGGTTATCGTCACAATCTATCCATTCTATTACATTCTGATCTATTCGATCAGCGATTCGATCGAAGCGCAGAAAGGCGTCTACCTGTGGCCGGCCGGCTTTTCGCTGGAAGCGTACCAAACGACGATCGCGCTGCCGGGCATCCGGGACGCGGCCCTCGTCTCGCTGCTCCGCACCGTGTTCGGCACGCTCATTACGGTGTTTTGCTGCTCGTTCTTCGCGTATTTGATCACGAAGGACGAAATGCCGCTGCGCAAATACATTTACCGATTCGTGCTCGTCACGATGTATTTCAACGCCGGATTCATTCCGTGGTACCTCACGATGAAGGCGTACGGCTTGCAGAACAACTTCCTGCTGTACATTATTCCTTCCGCGCTTTCGGCGTTCAACGTCATCTTGATCAAGACGTTCATCGAGCAGCTGCCGGCGTCGCTCGAGGAATCGGCCAAAATCGACGGGGCGGGCTATTTCAAAATTTTCACGTACGTCATCTTCCCGCTGTCGATGCCGATCATCGCGACGATCGCCGTGTTCGCGGCGGTCGGCCAATGGAACACGTGGTTCGACAACTTTTTCCTGGTGGAAAATCCGAAACTGCAGACGCTGCAGCTCGTGCTTTGGAATTTCTTGAACCAGTCGACGAACTTGTCCAACATGACGACAGAGCAGCTGACGCGAGGCGACATCGTGCGTTCGCTGACGCCGCAGTCGATCCGGATGACGATCACCATGCTCGTCACGCTGCCGATCGTGCTCGTGTACCCGCTCCTGCAGCGGTACTTCGTCAAAGGCATCATGCTGGGCGCGGTGAAAGGGTAAGACGGATTATCCGGCGTTCGCACCGCCGATAATTATAGACTCACTTCAATTAATTTGGGAGGGTACACAAATGAGAAAAAAAGCGGCAAAGACGCTTGCCGTCCCCATGATGGCCGCGGCGCTGATGCTTTCGGCCTGCACGAACAACGGCGCGGGGTCGAACGAAGGCGGGACGAACCCGGAGCCGTCCGCGGCGAATCAAGGCGGGGAGCAGAGCGCGAGCGAAGGAACGAAAGAGGAGCTCGTCACGCTGCGGGTTCTCGTCATGGAAACCGGCACCAAATGGAACAAATATCCCGACAGCGCCGTCGCGAAAGATATCGCGGAGAAGATCGGCGTCAAAATCGAGTATGTCGAAGCGGACGAGAACAAGTTTAACGTGCTGCTCGCCGGCGGCGACCTGCCGGATATCGTCCGAGCGGACGTCAACAAGTTCGAGAAGCAGCTGATCGAAGGCGACTTGATCATCCCGATGGACGATATGCTCGCGGAGCACGGCAAAGACATTACGGCGAACATCGGCACGGTCGTTGAATACAGCAAGAAAAACTGGAGCAACGATACAGGCAAGCTGTACTTCCTGCCGCCGCAGGTGCAGCCGAAGCCGGGCACGGCGATCTCGCCTATTACGATCGGACCGACGATTCGTTGGGATTGGTATAAGGAAATCGGCGCGCCGGAAATCAACACGATGGACGATCTGCTGAACGCCGTCGAACAAATCGTCAAAAATCATCCGAAGACCGAAGACGGCAAGCCCGTATACGGCGTCTCGATGTGGCAGGATTGGGGCCTCTGGCCGTATTTGATCCCGCCGATTACGTTCACGGAGTTGACCGGCGTGACGAGCGATCTGACGGCGACGACGGTTGGCGGAAGCAAATTCATCAGCACGCTGACGGACGAATCGTCGAACTTCTGGACGGCGATGGAATTCTACAACAAAGCGCATCGCCGGGGGCTCCTCGATCCGGACTCCCTCACGATGAAAAACAACGACTACATGGCGAAGGCGACGGCCGGCCAAATCGTCGTCGGTCCGGCGACGTGGGCGATGGGCGATTTCAACGCGCAGCATCCGGAAGGCGACCAAGGGTACATCGTCGTGCCGGCAGGCAAACTGGCTTGGACCGGCGGCGTCAATCCGCTCGGCTGGCAGGACAAAACGTACGCGATTTCGAAGAGCTCGAAGCATCCGGAGAAGGCGATGCAGTTCTTGAACTACATCTATTCCTACGAAGGCGCAAGAACGATGTACAACGGCGTGGAAGGCACTCACTGGACGATGGTGGACGGCAAACCGACGCTCACCGAGGAGACGCTCGCGCTCAAAGCGAAGGGCGGCACCGACTTCGAAGCGTCCGCGCTGTCGCTCGATCGCAACCTGATCGGTCTCGGCAACGCCGTCATTAATGCGAACGACAATCAGCCTGTCGACCTGTTCACGTCGGAAGAGGCGCTCGCGAAGGCGGCGACGCCGCTCGAGAAAGATTTCGCGGCGCACTACGGCGCGGAATACTCCGGTCAAGTGTTCAAGAAGCTGATCGAAGAAGGCAAGCTGAACACGTGGACGACGTGGATGAACGGCATGTCCGACGACGAGATCCTAAAGCGGAACACCGTGCCGGGCGTCACGCTCACGGAAGAACAAAAGAAAACGGAAGCGGCGCTCAAAGAGCTTGCGGCTCGCCAAGCGGCGAAGATCATCCTGTCCAAGGACGAAGCGGAGTTCGAGAAGAACAAGCAGGAAGCGATCGAGGCGTTCAAGAAAGGCGGCGCGGAAGAATTCACGAAATTCTACAACGAGGAAGTCGCCAAGCTTCGCGCGGCGCACGGATTGACCGACTAATCTCCGCCGCAAGGCCGAATCAACGAGCCAAAGCCAATCGACTTTGGCTCGTTTTTTCGTCCTGATCAGGGAAATTCAAGCGAAATAGGGAAAGGGAGGAAGTTCGATTGACGCATGGGAACGTAACGACGGCGAAGGTGCGCGTCGATGGTAGCCGCGTGCTGCACGACGATTTTCTCGGGGTCGGGGTGAACGTCATTCCGGTCGCGTTCATGGCGAACAACGCGGCGCACGGGTACGAAGAAGCGCATTGGGAGATCGACCGCCAACGCATCGCGGCGCTGCGCCCGAAGGTGGCGCGCGTGTGGTTCCAGGTCGACTGGATGGAGCCCGAGAAGGGCGTATACGATTGGGAGCGTCCGCAGATGCAGGCGTTCCGCGCGTATTTGGACGCGTTCCGGGAGGCGGGCACCGAAGTCGAGCTCAATTTCGGCTGGAAGGTCGGGCGGGACATTCAGGAGTGGTTCGCCATCGAGGGGTGCGAAGGCCGGATCAGCGCGCCGCGCGATCTTGCGGCGTTCGCGGCTTCGTGCTCCGCCGCGCTGCGCGAGCTGATCGACCGCCGAGGGTACGACAATATCAAATACGTCGCCTTCTACAACGAGCCGAACGGCCATTGGGATTTCGACGCCCCCGGGGACCCGCGGGAATATTACGCGAATATGCTGCGGACGGTGCACGAGAGGCTCGTCGCGGACGGCTTGCGGGAGCGGGTTCGCATTTGGGGACCTGAAGAGGTCGACATGACGTGGGCGCTGTATATGAAGGATCATGCGGACGAATGGATCGATGAATATACGTTCCATATTTACGGCGGCTCGTACGACGATTTGAGCGGCCAGATCGCGAAGCGGCGGGACTACGTCGCGCCGAAGCCGGTCGGCATGACCGAGTTCGGCTGGCCGCATCCGGAAGAGAGCGGATGGGATGCGGGCTACGCCAACTACGTCATTCAAGCGGCGAACGAGGGGCTGCACTCGGCGCTCATCTGGCAATTGAACGGCGTCCGCTGCGAGGACCCGGACGAAGGCGTGAACACGAACGGCGTCTTCACGCTGTGGGACTCCGTCGCGGACGGCCTTGCGCCGAACCGCAGCTTCTACGTCGCCTCGCTGCTGATGCGCTACATCCCGCCGCACAGCCAGGTGCTCGCGACGAGCGCGTCGTCGCCGGACGTCCGCGCTAGCGCGTTCCGATCGGCGGAGGGCGACGTGACGGTCGTCGTGGAGTGCAAGGACGGCGCCCGCGGCGTCGAGCTCGAGTTCGCGAACGCGCCGGTCGGGAAGACGTTCCATAAGTTCGTCTACACGGACGGGATCGCGCCCGAAGACAACGCGCTGCTGCCCGCTTGCGCGGGCCGGTTCGACGCGGAAGCGGGCGGCTTCGCGGACGAGGCGCCGGCCGGCGCCGGCTACGCGGTCGCGGTGTATACGACGCTGTCGCCGCTGACGCAGGTGGAGGTGACGCCCGCGCGGTCGTCGGCGGTCGCCGGGCGGACAGTGGCCCTCTCCGCGCGCGTCATCGACGGCGAGGGCGGCGTCCGCTGGAGCGTCGTCGGGGAAGGGAACGGCACGATCGACGCGGAGGGACGGTACGCGGCACCCGAGGGCATCGCAGCGCCGAGGCTCGTCGCGGTCAAGGCGGAGAGCGCGTCCGGCTCGGCCGGGTGCGGCGTTGCGCTGATCACGGTGCTGCCGTAACCGCGGGCCGCGGTACTTCCGCGGGGAGCGGCTTATCGGACGGCAAGGGGGAGTTGAAAATCTATACTTATTTGAACGAAGAGCGGATCGAGGAGGAAATCGACGAGGCGGAGCCGTCCGACGAAGGCGAAGCGCTGCTTCATAGGGTCGACGCGGCGATTCGCCGGTTGGACGTGGCCGAAGCGTCGATCAAAAGCGTGGCGAGGGTGCTGGATATGAACGCAGCGTATTTGGGGCGCTTGTTCAAAGCGAAATGCGGCGCATCCTTGAAGGACTATATCGCACGCGAACGGATGGAGACGGCGAAGCGGCTGCTGCGGGAAACCGATTGGAAGGTGTACGAGATCGCCCGGCGCGTCGGATACTTGGAGGTCGATATGTTTTACAAACGGTTCAAGTTGTACACAGGCGTCAGCGCCAATCGATTCCGGGCGGAGGTTAGAGCCCGAGAAGAGGGAATGCGATGCCGCGCCAGCCGTTGACGTCGCATTGGCCATATCGGTTATCGCCCGCGGCCGTGCCGTCCGAGACTAGACCGACTGGATGAGCGCAGCCCGCCGCAACCGCCGCGATTTTGCGCCAGCCGCTTACCTCGCAATAACCATATGTGTTATCCCCCATAGCCATCACCGCGCTTCCGAGGTGAGCCGACCGTCTGACGATAACCGCAAGCTATGGCGGCTTTAGACCGTCGGTTCACCTGTAACGACGTTTCCATCGGTGCGAAGGTATCCATGGACTGCCCCTTGATCTTACCCGTATATATTCGTCGCCGGCAACGAACCTTGTTCGAATAAAAGGATCGCCCTGCAAATCAGCCGGCTTGGAACGGTAGGGGGAGTTTGTACGTCTTACTTGTTAACATACTTAATCGGAAAAGGCGGTTCATAAGACACATGGGAGAACGAAAAGGGGATATGCACATGAACGAAAAGGAAATAATCGGCTTGCTTATTGAATCTGGATTAGGCGCTTTTGAGAATCAGATTCGTCCGCTCATCTTTCCGTCGTTCCAACTACATTTGCAACCGGAGTCAGATGACGCGATTCCCCTCGGCGCAAGTAAAGTCGGAGGGGCTCCAGACCTTCCGGACAACCTCGCATGGCCGAAATGGCGGGGCTACGAACAGTCGTTTATCGCCCAAATCAATCTCGCCGAAATTCCTTTACCGTCGCCGCTGCCTTCAAGAGGGTTGTTATCCTTTTTTTACGCCCTAGGTGCCATGTACGAGGAGGACGAAGACTTTTATACCGACCCCAAAACATGTCGAGTCGTCTTCACAAGCGCTGAAGATTTGGTGCGGCTTCAACGTACATCGGTACCTGTAGAGCTTGCTTCGGAGTCCATCATGAGACCGAACCGGATTTCGTTCGCGCCTCGTTTATGTGTTCCGACTTCGGAATCTGCGTATTTGGAAAGCATCGGATTAAGCTATGGAGCAGAAGGCTACGAGACATACTGGAGCGTCTTCCTTGAGCAGTTTCGCGAGCGGTGGCAACCTGACGAGTACATCCATCGCTTGCTTGGACACCCGGATCAAATACAGGGCGATATGCAAATTCACTGCGAGACGCTCGCTAAGGGACTATCGTGGGAGGACTTAAGAAAAGCTGATGTCAGAAGGCAAGTTATAGAGTCCGCCGTAAAGTGGCGGCTATTGCTGCAGATCGATTCCGAGGAGGATAAGATTGGTAACATGTTCGGCGATGTCGGAAGGCTATACTTTTGGATTCACGAGAATGATCTTAAGTCCGAGCGTTTTGACCGCGTTATTTGCGAAATGCAATGCGGTTGACCACTCGCCCATCTTATGCCGAAACGTCCATTACAAGTCAGGCAATGGTCGGAGAAGGGAGGGCAATGAGATCGAGAATTATTGGAATCACAATACAGCTTTTCACGGAGAGTTAGTGGCCGACGCAAAGCTGCGCGGCGGACGGGTATTGGACATTGGGTGCGGCGATGGATTGCTGCTTCAACGCCTTGCGCCTTATGCCCAAGAAGTCGTGGGAATTGACCCTGACAAGGAAACCATTTTGCGAGCGCAAGCAAGACTTGCTGCGGTTACGAACGTGTCGTTCATCACCGGCGACTTCTTGGAGATGCCAGTTCCGTCTTTACATGAACGGTTTTCTACGGTCATCTGTGTAGCGACGTTACATCATATGGATTTGAGAAGCGCTTTGGACAAAATGGGCCAAGTTCTAGCGCCCGGCGGGCGGCTCTTGATCGTCGGATTAGCGGCTGACAAGTCTATTATCGATCTTGTAATCGCAGGAGTTGTTCTTGTACCGATCCGTCTCATGGATCGACTGCATGGCGGGATGCAAGATCCGGGCGTCCGAATGGCAGAGCCTAAAGAATCGTTAACTGAGATTCGCCAAGCGGCCCATGACATATTGCCGGGAGCGACAATCCGACGGCGCTTCTATTACCGGTATTCCTTAGTGTGGGATAAGCCGAAGAGCGGTAACGAACCGCGCTAGGCGATCACTATTTCGTCATGCTGCTAAAGCAACCGAGCAGCGTAAGGAATGGGGCATGTGCCAAGATGACAATCATAAGGAAAGTGTTAATGACTGTATTTACGGCTTACGTGGTATTTTTGTTGGCGTCTTTTTTGTTCAAGGTGCCAATAAGCAAGTATTTGGTTGAGAGGCAACTATCCTCTTACTTGAACCAGGTGATTGAGCGGGATCCGGATGTCGCCTCAGAATTTTATCTGAGTCACACCGATCTAGCAACGATCGCACAACACGTGAAGGAAGGCGGATTCGAACTCCAATCGTTTAAGAACGTGGAGGGGGAATACGACGATGGGTGCGTATGTACAGGACATGTCGATTTAACTTTCGACAATGGTGGAGAAGCATTAACGGTTCGAGCAGTCTTTACGACCGGATCTCCTAGACAAGTTTGTGCTATTACGCCGTCAGGTCAAGAAGATATACCCGTTTTGACTAAATGGAATAAGTTTGCATGCGGAGGCGATTTTTGACGAGAGGGGAATAGCATATGGGAGATGGGACGATCTACAGTACAGAATATGTGCTCAATGATCCCGATGAGAACTTAGCCGCATATTTCGAAGATGATCGCTTCCGCCCTGGAAAGGTGTTCGAGCTCGGCTGTGGTCCCGTCCGGAATGCCATTTATCTTGCGGCACGCGGCTGCACTGTGGATTATTTTCGATTTTCATCGGAGTCAAACCAATGGGTTATACGTTTTACTTTGGTAAAACCTAAGTAACTATATCGGATCGTCACCTCCTGAATCGGCTCTTTGTCGTACCGAACGATGACTCCGTAATGGATAGGCGTAAGCTTCTTCGAATTCATCTTACCAGCAAAAATCGTTTGCATGTCTGTAGCGGATAGTTGCGGCCGGATCGATGCGGCATTCAAGTCCATAACTTTCGTATTCGGGTCTGTCTCCGCTCCCAAAAATTGCACAAGGCGGCTTGAGTTAAAAGTGATGCCGAGTTGAACGTGATCCGGTATCGCCGCACCATTCACCTTTACGCTTTGCAATTTGATATCCGACTTACTTCTATTTACAACTTGAATACTATACACTTTATTGCCGTTCGGGTCCGTATATATGGTCAAACCGTTACTGATTAATGGATCTGAGCGTAGATACCAGATGATAGTTGCTGTCACGAGAAGGATCATCAAAGCTCCAACCATGAGCAGCAGTCGATAGAAACGAATAGATTTTCTCAAATAAGGCACTCCTTACATATTACCTCGCTTCGTATATACCGTATTTTTCCCCGAACTGTGTTATTCCGCCCCCCGAGGCATGGCCATAATATTCAGTTAGTTATAAAACCATTAAACAACCAATGACCATCTTTACGGATAAAACTCATATAAAATGTGCTATGTGTGTCATCAAAGAAATGAGCAAAGCCTATTTGAAATTTTGTATCCGATTCAAGATAAGTCGAACTCCAATATTCGAGATTGCTTAAATTCACATTTTCAAGAAAATTAACAGAGTTATCGTTGAAGTGTATTGTATCTTCTTCTCGACTAACCGTTACCCCCGGAGCTGAAACCGACTCCAGGTAATCGTAATCCTTGCGCTCCATCGCATATATAATCTTAAAGGAAAGATTCATAGTTTCTCTAAGATCCATCATGAATGTGTCACTCGGTCTTTCATCTAGTTGAGCAAGCGGTTCCCCGGCCTGATCCTCGTTATTTTGATCTACAGTAGAGTTAATTCCCGAACAAGCAACCATGAATAACAATGGGCATATTAACAAAAAAACCTTTGACATAGTCGCCTCCCAGTATTATGTAATATTCTATCATTTCACCATAAATTCATAAATGGTTAGGGTGAAAACGGATGCCGTAGTGATTTTATGGGGAAATGGATTTCTTTAGATTATAAAGGGTTAAGCGAGCAGGAAGTGAAACAGGCATTTGAGTCGTTAGGTTTTCAAGTATCCTGGGTCACAAGACAAGGTATTATCTAAAGTTTTAGCGCATTTGCCGGGGGAAATCCAACACTTCAGCCACTCCAAGGAGTGGTTTTTTTAGTTTGATAAGACTCATTTGAACGACGCCGCGAACTTGTTCAAGTTGCCCAAATATTTTTCAACCCGCCGCGCCGGCGAATCGGTAAACAATTCAATCGTTTCCTAAGATCCTTCAAACTGGAAGCGGTTACGAGACGGTACGATGAGAGCGGGGAGGTGAAGGGGAATCGCAATCCGCAAGATCCGGAAACAACGGTCGAGCCACACCATTTTTCCAAAGAAAAGGGATGATTAAGGAGAAATGAACAGGATCCGTACGAGAAAAGCCACACTGAAAACGGCCGGCGCTCTCGCCTTGGCCGCCTCGCTGGTGCTGTCTTCATGGTCGACGTCGGCGCCGTCGGCGCTGGCCGAGGACAACGCCGGGACGGGCGCGGCCGTCGAAACCGCCGTCGTCCGCATCGATCCGAACGAGGTCGTGCAGTCCGACTTCCTCGGCGTCGGGGTCAACGTCATTCCGACGTCGCTTATGCAGGGGACGACGCGGCACGGTTACACGGAAGCTCATTGGGAAATGGACCGCAAACGGATCGCGACGGTGCAGCCGAAGGTCGCCCGCGTCTGGTTCCAGATCGACTGGATGGAATCGAGCAAAGGCGTGTATACGTGGGACAGTCCGGAGATGCTGGCGTTTTACAAATATTTGGACGCGTTCAAGGAAGCCGGCACGGAAATCGAATTCAACATGGGCTGGAAAATCGGTTCGAAGGCGCATGAATGGTTCAACATTCCCGGCGTCGATCCGTGGACGAGCGCGCCGGCCGATTTGGACGCGTACGCCGCGTCGACGTCGGCGGTGCTCCGCGAGCTGATCGACAATCGCGGATATGACAACATTAAATACTTAACGTTCTACAACGAGCCGAACGGCAGCTGGGACTTCGAAGCGCCGGGCGATCAACAGGCGTACTATGCGGAGATGGTCCGGAAAGCGAGCGAGCGGCTCGCGCAGGACGGCCTTCGCGACCGGATCGAAATTTGGGGTCCGGAAGAAACGGGCGCGCCGGCTTGGACGCGGTATATGAAGGATCACGTCGACGAGCATATGGACGGGTACAGCTTCCACGTGTACGGCGAATCGTACGAAGGGTTGAAAGTGCAGTTCGCGACGCGGATCGATTACGTGAAGCCGAAGCCGGTCCATTTGACCGAATTCGGTTGGGGCGACGACAATGCGAGCAACTGGGACGCGGGCTTCGCGAACTCGGTCATCGCTTCTGCTAATCTCGGCGTCAAGTCGGCGCTCATTTGGCAGCTGAACGGCGTCTGGAGTCCTGATCCGTACGGCGGCACGAACGGCGTCTATACGATGTGGGATTCGCTTGTGCTCGGTATGACGCCGCGCAAGACGTTCTACATCGGCGGGCTGCTGACGCGGTACATTCCGGAGCACAGCGAGGTGCTGAAGGTCGACGTCGGCTCTCCGAACGTGCGGGCCGCCGCGTTCCGGTCGCAGGACGGGAACTATACGATTCTGCTCGAAAGCAAGGCGGGCGCGCCGAAGGACGTCACGTTCGATTTCGGCGGCGTCGAGATCGGCAAGACGTTCCGCAAGCTGACGTACCAGGACGACGTCGAGCGAACCGGCAACGCGATTTTGCCGCCGGTGTCCGGCACCTTCGAAGCGGGAACGTCGTTCCGCGACGCCGGCATCGACGGCGAATATACGGTGGCGATCTATACGACGGCGCCGGCGCAGACGCAGGTCGAAGTGACGCCTCTGACGCCGACGGTTCGCTCGGGGGATAAAATCGAGTTCTCCGCGAACGTCATCGACGGCGGCGGCGGTGTAACGTGGAGCATCGTCGGCGAAAACAACGGGGCGATCAACAAAAACACGGGCGTCTACCATGCGCCGCAGGTGGAGCATGAAACGTACATCGCCGTTCGAGCGACGAGCGAGCAAGATCCGTCGGCATCCGGCGTCGCGCTCGTAAAGGTGCTGCCAAAGTCGCTGCCGAACACGGCCGAAACGCCGACGTTCAGCCTGCAGCCGGGCGTGTACCCGTCCGCCGAGGCGCTCGTCCTGTCGACGACGACGCCGGGCGCGGACATTCGGTACACGACGGACGGCAGTACGCCGACCGAATCGTCGCCGCTGTATACGCGTCCGATCATCCTGAAGGACGGCTCGCTCGCGCTGTATAAAGCGAGAGCGTTCAAGGCGGGACTGAAGCCTTCGGGCAGCGTATCCGCGCTGTACCAAATCGGTCAAGTGAGCAACGGGCCGGACGGCTACGAGTTCTGCATGTACGAAGGCGGCGAATGCTACTTCGAAGGCGAAGCGGTCGTCGCGTTCGGCGCCGACGGGTTGTTCAACTACGCGGTGCATACGGACGGCGTCGCCTGCTCGGCGGACGTGTTCGGCGACCCGAACCCGGGCGTGTCGAAGCGCTGCTTCTTTAGCTACGACATTCCGGACGAACTGCCGGTCGTGACGGTGTACAATTCCGGCTTCGAGAAGCCGGCGACGACGTCGGCGCGTCCGGGGCCGATGACGAACGGCTGGGTGTTCAACAGCCGCACGGGCGTTCAGCACAATAACGGTCCGTTCCAAGCGACCCCGGCGCCGCAAGGCGTGCAGACCGGCTATTTGAAGACGGACGGCGGCGTGTCCGGCGTGCTGTACCAAGAAATCAACTTCAAGCCGGGCACCTATCAAATGGAGTTTAAAGCGGCGAAGCGGACCAGCTTCGGCGGGCTCCAGACGTTCGACGTCTATTTCGACGATACGGTCATCGGCTCGTACGCGCCTTCCACGGGCGATTATGTGACGTTCCGGACGGAGCCGTTCGCGACGGAGGGCGGGCGTCATAAGATTTCGTTCGTCGCGACGACGACCGTCGGCGATAACACCGCGTTCCTCGACGACGTGCGCATCGGCTATCCGAAGGAGCCGTCCCAGCCGCATCTCGCGAACGCAAGCTTCGAGTCGCCTGCGGCGACCGAGGACGACCGCATCTTGACCGGCGTGACGGCGGGCTGGTCGTTCGACGAACGTTCCGGCGTCGTCCGTAACGGCAACGGCTTCGGCTCGCCGAACGCGCCGGTCGGCGTGCAGGCGGCGTACCTGATGGCGGAAGGCGGCGTCGGCGGCTCGTTCGCCCAGACGGCGTATTTCCCGGCGGGCACGTACGCGCTGCAGTTCCGGGCGGCGAACGGTTCGTCCGGCGCGCCGATGACAATCGCGGTGAAGGTCGGCGGCGACGTCGTCGGAACGTTCACCCCGACGGCGAGCGGGTATGCGTCTTACGAGACCGACTTCTTCACGGTGGAGGAAGGCGCGAAGGACGTAACGTTCGCGGCGATCTCTGGCGACGGGCTCGCGTTCGTCGACGGCGTCGCGATCGAGCGGGTCGAGATTCCTTCCGTTGCGTCGCTCGCGAACGGCGGGTTCGAAACGCCTAGGGTGACGTCGAACAACGGCGTTCTCGTCGGCGGCACGGCGGGCTGGACGTTCAGCAATACGTCGGGCATCATCCGCAACGGCAGCGTGTTCGGCGCGCCGGACGCGCCGGAGGGGACGCAGGCGGGCTATTTGCAAACCGTGAACGGAACCGCCGGCGAGATGAAGCAGACGGCCGTGTTCCCGGCCGGCTCGTACGCAATTCAGTTCCAAGCGGCGAAACGGACGTCGTTCGGCGGACAGCAGTCGTTCTATGTATATTTCGACGACCAGCTGCTTGGATCGTTCACGCCGACGTCGGGCAATTATCAGACGTACGTGACGGACGGCTTCGTCGTCGAGGCGCCGGGCAAGCACACGATTCGGATCGCGGCGGCGACGACGACGGGCGACAATACGGCGTTCCTCGACGCGTTCGCCATCGTGCCGTATACGCCGCCGGCAGGGCCGACGATTCCGAACGGCAGCTTCGAAACGCCGGTCGTTACCGCGGGCAGCGGCGTGCAGGTCGGAGGCGCGGCGGACGGCTGGACGTTCAACAGCTACTCCGGCCTCGTGAAGAACGGCAGCGTGTTCGGCGAAGCGCCGGCGCCGTCCGGCATGCAGGCGGCGTACCTGAACACGAACGGCGGGCAGGGCGAATTCAGCCGAACGGTCGATTTACCGGGCGGCACGTATGCGCTTACGTTCCAAGCGGCGCGCCGCGCGTTCGGCGGGCAGCAAACGTTCGACGTGCTGCTTGACGGGCAATTGATCGGGTCCTACGCGCCGACGTCGACGACGTATGCCGCATTCCGCACGGATCCGTTCGAGATCGTCGCGGGGCAGCATACGATTACGTTCAAGGCGACGACGACGACCGGCGACAACACGGCGTTCCTCGACGCGATTGCCATCGGCGCGCCTGTATCGGAGGCGCCGGCGTTCGCGAACGCCGGGTTCGAGTCGCCGGAGGTATCGAACGTGCGCGGCAACTTCACGGACGGCTGGACGTTCAACACGCATGCGGGCATCCAGCGCAACGGCAGCGCCTTCGGCGCGGCGCCGGCGCCGGAAGGCGAGCAGACGGCGCTCATCCAAAGCAAGGACGGGACGCACGGGCAGTTCAGCCAGACGCTGTTCCTCCCGAAAGGGACGTACAAAATGAAGTTCCAAGCGGCGAAGCGCAATTTCGGCGGCCTGCAAACGATTGTCGTCAGCGCGGACGGCGCCGTTATTGGCACGATCACGCCAAATACGTCCGATTTCCAGACGTACGAGACGGACGCGTTCGTCGTGCCTTCGGGCGCGAGCCGGACGATTACGTTCGCGGGCACCGCGGCGCCGGGCGACAACACGGCGTTCCTCGACGCGATCGAGATCGTGCCGGTGCCGTAAGCCGCATGGCGCGGGCGAACCTGCGGTCTGACTAGGGAAGACCCCATATACCAATCGAAAGTCGCTCGTCCCTGCAGGGGCGGGCGGCTTTTCGGCCGATATCGGAGAGGAGACCATACTTTCATGACACAACGAGATTTGCAGTTTTTAAGCTTTTGGGCGATTAACGACCCGCTCGAGCCGGACAGCCTGAAGGCGCAGCTGGACGAGATGCGAGCCGCGGGACTGAACGGCGTCGTGTTTCACCCGCGATATTACCCGAACCGGCCGGAATATATGGGCGAGGCGTACCTCGCCGCCGTGTCCGAGCTTATTTTGTACGCGAAGCGCATCGGCATGACGTTCTGGCTGTACGACGAGAACGGCTGGCCGTCCGGCACGGCCGGCGGCGCGGTGCTGGCGCGGCGCCCCGATCTGACGTGCCGATGGGTCGCTCTCGAGGCGGACGGCGCCGGCGGCTTCCGCCCCGTCTTCCGCGAGCGGCGCGCGCCGTCGTCCTTCGACCCGGAGGCGGTGTCGCTGTTCATGGACATTACGCACGAAGGGTATCGGCGCGGGCTCGATCCGGAGGCGTTCGCTTACGTCGAAGGCTTCTTCACGGACGAGGTCGGCTTTCTGGACGGACACGGGGCGACGGTGAAGGACGGTTCGCTGCCGTGGGACGACCGGCTGCCCGAGCTGTATGCGGCGCGGTACGGAGAAGAGCTGCTGCCGCGGCTCCCGGCGTTGTTCGCAGACGGCGCGGACAGCGCAGACAGCGCGGAAGCGCGGGTGCGGTATTGGGAGCTGATTACCGATCTATTGGCGGAGTCGTTCTACCGTCCGATTCGGGAATGGTGCGCGCGTCACGGCAAACGGTTCACCGCGCATCTGAAGGCCGAGGAGCATCCGTTCTTCCAGCTGTCGTACAGCGGCTCCTGCTTCCGCGTCCTGCGCGAGGTGGAGACGCCGGCGATCGACGCGCTGGAGCGGTATCCGGGGAACCATTATTATCCCCGGATCGCGCATTCGATCGCGATGCAGCAAGGGCGCGAGCACGCGCTCGCCGAAGCGATGGGCGGCTCGGGCTGGGGCGTGTCGCCGGAGAGCTTCGTCGACTACTGCCTCTGGCTCGCGAGCCACGGCGTCGACCGCTTCGTGCTGCACCTGAACCAGTATCGGCTGAAATCGCAGGCGATCCGCGACTGGCCGCCGTCGATGCCGTGCCACTTGACGTGGCGGGAGGCGTTCCCGGCGGTCTTGGCGGATGTGCGCCGGCGGGCGGCGGCGCTGCCGGATTTGCGCGCCGAGCCGGAGCTGCTCGTCGTCGCCCCGACGCGCGGGGTGATGGCGGCGTTCGTCCCGTCGGAAGCGCACGGCATGAACGAGCACGACGGCTCGCACTATCCGGATAACGCCGCGGGGCGGATCAACCGCGCGTTCCTCGAGCTGATCGACGCGTGTTATGCGTCCGGCGCGCATTACGAGCTGACCGAGGAACGCGAGGAGGCGGGCGCGCTGCGGGACGGCGCGCTGTGGATCGGGCGGCGCGCATATCGGCGCGTGCTGGTCGCGGACGGCTGCCGCTGGGCGGCGCCGGAGCGGCTCGACGCCCTGCGCGCGGCGGGCGTCGCGGTGTTCGCGGCCGCCGAGGCGGAGGCCGCGCTGCACGGGCCGCGGCGCGTGCGCGAAGCGGCCGCGGCTTCTGCGCCGGCGGGGCTGACGCCGGCGCAATCGTTGTGGCGCGCGGAGGCGCCCGCGCGCAATCAGCTGCCGCTCGCGTTCGAGCGAGCGGGCGAGCGGCTGCGCGCCGTCGTGCGGCGCGCGCCGGAGGCGGCGCTGGACGGCGCCGCGCTCGTGCTGCACGACCCGGTGGAAGCCGCGTACGCGCAAGGGGAGCGCCTCTCGCTCGAACGGCGCGCCGACGGCCTCTTCGAGGCGCCCCTCCCGGCCGCGGCCGGGGCGGAAACGCTAACGATCGAGGTCGAGCCGCTTCCGGGCGGGGAGGGCGAGCCGTTCGCGTTCGTGCGCGGGCGGTTTACGGTCGCGAGCCGCTCGGGGTTCGCGCCGAAGGACGATCGGCAGCTCAAGTCGGCGGGGCCGTTCGAGCTGCGCGGCGAAGCGCCGCCGCTGGCGGAAGACGCCGTCACGTCAGGCTATCCGTTCGCAGGCGAGCCGATCGCGGCCGTCAAAACGTTCGAGTGCGAGCGGGCTGTCGAGGGACCGGCGCGGCTGCGATTGAACGGCGTTGAGGCGCAGGCGGCGCGCGTCTTCCTCGACGGCGTCGACGCCGGGTGGTGCTGGGGCCCGACTTGGTCGGTCGCGCTGCCGAACGGCCTCGCCGCCGGAGCTCACGAGCTGCGCGTCGAACTGATTCCGAGCACGTTCAATACGTTCGGGCCGCATCGGCATATCGATGGCGATCGCCATTTGACGAGCCCGGCGCAGTACGAGGGCGTCAAAAACTTCGCCGATCGGCCGGACGCCCCCGAACGGACGCACGGCGATTTTTGGCACTTCGTCCGGTTCGGCATCGCGGGAGACGTGACGATCGAACGCGAATAAACGAGTAAGGATTACGTGTACACGGGAATCAGGGGAAGCATCTAAGAAAACGAAACGGCCTTCGTCCGATGAAATCGGGACGAAGGCCGCTTTTTTCCGAAATTACGCCTTGGCGAGCGCGGGAGCTTCCTCCTGCGGTTTCGTATTTTTAATGAAAAAAGACATCGCGAACGACACTACGGTCATCCACGTCGCAACGACGAACGCGTAGTTGATGCCGTGGACGGCGGCTTCCTGCGTCACCGCTAGCATGGCGGCCTGATCGTTCGGGTCGATGCCGCCCGCTGTGATCAGCTCCTTCCCTCGGGTCGCCGCCTCGTGCGTCATGATCGACACGAGCAGCGCCGTGCCGAGCGCGCCGGAGACGTTACGCAGCGTCTGCGACATCGCCGAGCCGTGGGCGCCCAGCCGCTGCGGCAGCTGGTTAAGGCCGGCGGTTTGGATCGGCATCATCATGAGCGACATGCCGAACATCCGGGCCGTGTACACCCACAGAATGTGCGTGTACGACGTGTCCAGCGTCAGCACGCTGAATTGGTACGTCGTTACGACGGTGATGCCGAGGCCGGCGACGGCGAGCCAGCGCGCGCCCACTTTGTCGAAGATGGCGCCCGTGATCGGGGACATGATCCCCATAAGGATGGCTCCGGGCAGCAGCAGCAGCCCCGATTCCATCGGCGTAAAACCGCGCAGCGTCTGCAAATAAATCGGCAGCAAAATCATGCCGGAAAACATCGCCATCGTGGCGATCCCGTTGATGGCCGTCGTCAGCGAAAACATGCTGTACTTAAAGACGCGGAATTCGAGAATCGGCTTCTCCGTCGTGAGCTCGCGGCGGATGAACAACAGGAGCGAGACGACGCCGATCGCGAGGCTCGCGACGACGGGCGCGCTGCCCCAGCCGTCGTTGCCGGCGTCGCTGAAGCCGTAGAGCAAGCCGCCGAACCCGAGCGTCGACAGCAGCACTCCGGTTTTATCGAGCGGGGAGGGCTGCGACTTCGTTACGTTCCGCATGGCGTAATAGCCGTAAAGAAACGCGAGAAGCGCCAGCGGAATGACGATGTAGAACAGCACGCGCCATGAATAATGTTCGACGATCCAGCCCGACAGCGTCGGTCCGACGGCCGGGGCGAATATCATTGCGAGTCCCATCGTGCCCATCGCTTTGCCGCGCTCCGCGACGGGGAATATCGTCAGGACGACGACGGTCATGAGGGGCATCATAATGCCCGCGCCGGCCGCCTGCACAAGTCGACCGGCCAGCAGCAGGCCGAACCCCGGCGAGACCGCGCATACGATCGTGCCCAGCAGGAAGAGCAGGGACGCCGAGTTGAACAGCGTGCGGGTCGTAAAGCGGCCGATCAAATACGCGCTGATCGGAACGAGCACGCCGTTGACGAGCATGTAGCCGGTCGTAAGCCATTGCGCCGTATTCGCGCTGATGGCGAGGTTCTCCATCATCTTCGGAAGGGCTACGTTAAGCAGCGTCTGGCTTAACAGCGCGACGAAGGCGCCGATGACCAGGGCGGCTAGGATCGGTCCGCGTTTCAACGGGGCGGCGGTTTCGTTAACGTTCGTCGTCGTCAAATTGCCATTCCTCGCTTTCCGTTTTCAATAGGTGAACGATGCGTTCGTTCAGCGCGACGATGCGGTCGAGCTCTTCGTTCGAAAGCGCCAGCATCGGCGCCATCAGCTCGAGGCGAGCCGTTTGCGTCGCTGCTCGCACCTCCGCGCCTCGCGCGGTGAGGGACAACGAAACGGCGCGCCGGTCGTCGCGGCCCCGCTCCCGCGCGACGAGCCCGGCCTTCTCCATCCGGTCGACGATGCCGCTTGCGGTGCTGCTGCCGAGGTGCAGGTGCTTCGCTAATTCGGCTAACGTAATGTGCGGGTGTTCGTCCAATACCCGCAGCACCAGCAGCTGTCCCGGCGTTAAACCGTAAGGCTGGGCCGCTTTCAAGAGCTTTTGAAAAAATAAATGATGCACTTCGCGGTACGAGTTCACTACCCGGTACATCCGTTGTTGTTCTTCGGGGGTCATACGGCACTCCTCACCTTTAAATTTGCATGCAAATAATTCGTATGCGAAGGATTATACGCCTGAAGGGGCTCATCGTCAATCGATTGGAAGCAAAACGCTGCGGGCACAGGTCGCCTCGCGTTCCGGCGTTGTCTCCGGCCGGGGGTTCGGGATACAATGAAGTCACGCAGCGAGAATGGACTACCTATATAACTCATAGTTTGACATCGAAGGAGAGAGCATTATGCGAATCGGCGCCATTGAGGCGGGGGGAACAAAGTTCGTTTGCGGCATCGGCAACGAACACGGACAAATCGAGGATCGCGTCAGTTTTCCGACGGAAGGGCCGGAGGAGACGCTCCGGCGCGTGATCGACTATTTCCGGGGGAAGTCGGTCGAAGCGATCGGCATCGGCACGTTCGGTCCGATCGACATCGACCCGGCCAGCGCGACGTACGGCTTCGTCACGACGACGCCGAAGCCCGGCTGGTCGAATTATGATTTCCTCGGCGCGATGAAGCGAGAATTCGACGTGCCTTACGGCTGGGATACCGACGTCAACGCCGCCGCGTTCGGCGAAGCGACATGGGGCGCGGCGCAAGGTCTCGACAGCTGCTTGTATTACACGATCGGCACCGGCGTCGGGGTCGGCGTATACGCCGAAGGGAAGCTCGTGCACGGACTCGTCCATCCGGAAGGGGGCCACGTGCTGCCGCGCCGCCACCCGGACGATGCGTTCGCGGGGGTGTGTCCGTACCACGGCGATTGCTTGGAAGGGATGGCCGCCGGCCCCGCTCTCGAGAAGCGTTGGGGCGTCAAAGGCCATGAGCTTGGCGTAGACCATAAGGCTTGGGAAATCGAAGCGTTCTACATCGCGCAGGCGGTGGCGGGCGCCGTGCTGCTGCTGTCCCCGAAGAAGGTCATTTTGGGCGGCGGCGTCATGAAGCAGGAGCAATTGTTCCCGCTCATTCGCGCGGAGGTCGGTCGGCTGTTGAACGGCTACGTTCGGGCCGAAGCAATCGTCTCGAGCATCGACAGTTATATTGTGCCGCCGGGGCTCGGCGACAACGCAGGGTTGTGCGGCGCGCTGGCGCTCGGCCGGGCGGCGCTGGCGGGCGCGAATCGGTAACGAAACGGATCGGCGGCTTTCGGCTCAGTCTTTTTCGAGATTTCGAGAACAGGGAGGCGAACGGCATGAATACGGCGGAACGCTTAGGCTTCGGGCCGGAGGATCGTCTGCTCATCATTAACGCGGACGACTTCGGCATGTGCCATGCGACGAACGAGGGCATTTTTCGGCTGCTCGAGGAAGGGGCGGTCGACTCGGCGACGGTCATGATGCCGTGCGGCTGGTCGACGGAGGCGGTCCGCTGGAGCGCCTCGCACCCGCAGTTTAATGTAGGCGTCCATTTCACGCTTACGAGCGAATGGGAAGGGTACAAATGGGGACCGGTGCAGCGCGGGGGAGACGTCTCCTCGCTCGTCGTAACGGGAGGGTGGTTTCCGGCGGACGCGGCGGCCGTCGAACGGACTGCGGATCCGGCGCACGTGCGCGCGGAGCTGATCGCTCAATTGGAGGCGGCGACGGCGCTCGGGCTCGACCCTACGCACGTGGACAACCATATGGGCACCGTCTACGGTCTTGCGACGGGGCGCGACTTCCTTCGCGAGGTGTTCGAGGTGTGCGCCTCGTACCGGCTGCCGTTCCGTATCCCCCGCCGGGCGCCGCAGGATCGGGGCGCTCCGCCCGAGCTGCAGCGCAAGGCGGAGCAGCTCGGCATGTTCGCGGATTCGCTCGGCGTCGCGATTTTGGACGAGTTGGTCGGCCTGCCGTTCCATAAGCTGCCGGGCGAAACGTACGACAGCTTCAAACGGGACATGATCGCCCTGCTGCGGAACTTGCGTCCCGGCGTGAACGAGCTGATCATCCATCCGTCGCTCGTGACGGACGAGCTGAAGGCGATCAATCCGCATTGGGAAAAGCGCGGCTGGGAGATGGATATTTTCCGCGATCCCGAAGTGCTCGCCGCCATGAGCGAAGCCGGCATCCGGCGCACCCGCTGGTCGGAGCTGCGCGCGATGCAGCGCGGGGAGCGGTAACGATCCCGGTTCGGCGGGGAGGCGGCTGGATCGCTGGATTACCAGCCGAACCGCTCCGCCAGCCGCGCGCTGACGATGCCGTACGTCATGCCGGCCCTCGATAGCCGCGACCATACGTCCGGCAGCAGATCTTCGTTTTCTTGGTACACGTAATTGTTGACTCCGCCGCATGTTCTCGCGCCGAACGCCTCGCGCAGCCACGCGATGCGGCGCTCGTATGCCGCCGTGTCGGGCTCGACGCTTCTCGGCATGACGCACACGTCTATAATGCGGCGCTCCGGCGGAACGCCGTACCGGTTGGCGAGGTCGAAGACGGCCGCGACGCTGTCTTCGTAACGCTGCGCCGCGGCCCCCGGCCGGAACGGCAGCAGCACGACCGCCTCGAACCGCCGCAGCGCGTCCGCGCCCAGCGCGGCCCACGCCGCCTCGTCCGCCGCGAGCGAATTCAGCGTCGGGCGGCGCACCGCCGCCGCCGCTTCCAGCGCCGCCTCCGCGTCGGCGGTTTCGATCCACACTTGTTCGGCCCCTTGGAGCTTCGGCAGCCAAGGGGCGTTTTTGTGCACGCGCACGCACGCGCCGTTCGCCGGGGTGTCTTCCTCCAACCGTTCGTAATACCGAATCGTTTGCATCGTTTTCTCCTCCTCTCGCCAACGTATCATATTTCGCCGAACTTTCCCACGCGTTCAGAGCCCGTCCATTTTCCACTGCTTCCTAGCCCCCGTACGAAACATGTTCCAGCGCGGACCGGGAAATAATAAAGGCAGCAAAGGCAATTGGAGGGAAGCCTAGTGACCAGCGCGACGAAACGGCGTTTCGGCTTGACCGCGAAAGAATATCAGAAAATGGCGAAAGCAAAGGAACCGGCGCGGCCGGTGCTTCGCAATTGCTTCCGCGCCTTCGTGGCCGGCGGCACCATCTGCGTAATCGGGCAAATGATCACGACGTTGTTCGTTCATTATGCGGGCATGTCGAAGGAGCAGGCCGGCGTCCCGACCGTCGTCCTGCTGATTTTATTGTCGGTCGTGCTGACGAGCCTCGGCGTGTACGACAAAATCGCGCAGTGGGCCGGCGCGGGAACCGCGGTGCCCGTTACCGGCTTCGCGAACTCGATGTCGTCGGCGGCGATCGAGCACCGGAGCGAAGGCATCGTGCTCGGCGTCGCGACGCGGATGTTCAAGCTGGCGGGCGCCGTCGTCGTCTTCGGCACCGTCTCCGCCTTCCTCGTGGCGTTCGTGCACTGGATTATCGGCACTGGGGGGCAGTCCTGATGAAGCGAGGCAGGCAAACGTGGGTGTTCGACGAAAAGCCCGTCATTTTGTCGCGGGCGGCCGTCGTCGGTCCGCTCGAGGGCGAAGGGCCGTTGAAGGACGATTTCGACATCGTGCACGACGATCTGTTCGTCGGCGAGACGTCGTGGGAGAAGGCCGAGCGCAAAATGCTGGAGGAAGCGGCGCTGCTCGCGGTGCAGAAGGCGGGGGTCGCGATTGAGGACGTCGACTTGTTCATCGGCGGCGATTTGCTGAACCAAATCGTGAGCGCCACGTTCGCGTCGCGGACGTTCGGCATCCCGTATCTCGGCGTGTTCGGCGCCTGCTCAACGTCGATGGAAAGCCTCGCGCTCGCCGCGCTCGCCGTGTCGACCGGGCACGCGGATCGCGTGCTCGCCGGCACGAGCAGCCACAACTGCACGGCGGAGCGCCAATTCCGCTACCCGACGGAGTACGGCGCGCAGAAGCCGCCGTCGTCGCAAAACACCGTCACGGGGGCGGGGGCGGCGCTCGTCGCCCGCGGCGGCGAAGGGCCGCGCATCGCGGCCGCGACGATCGGCCGGGTCGTCGATCTCGGCATCACCGACCCGTTCAACATGGGGGCGGCGATGGCGCCGGCGGCGGTCGATACGATCCGCGCGCATTTGAGCGACATGGACGTGTCGCCAGGGTATTACGACTTGATCGTCACGGGGGACCTCGCGTCCGTCGGCGTGAGCATCGCCCGCGAGCTGTTCGAGCAGAACGGCGTGCCGATCGGCGAAACGACGTTCGACGATTGCGGGCTGCTCATGTACGACCGAGAACGCCAGGAGGTGTTCGCCGGTGGCAGCGGCTGCGCATGCTCCGCGACGGTGACGTACGGCCATCTGCTGAAGCGGCTCGAACGAGGCGAACTGAAGCGGATTCTCGTCGTCGCGACCGGATCGCTGCTGTCGCCGCTGACCGTGCAGCAGAAAGAAAGCATTCCTTGCATCGCCCACGCCGTGGCGATCGAGAGCGGAGGTGCGTGAGAAGCGTATGGAGACGTTGATGCCTTTCGTTTGGGCGTTCGTGGTCGGCGGCGCGATTTGCGTCGTGGGCCAGCTCATGTTCGACGTGCTGAAAATGACGCCGGCGCATACGATGGTCACGCTCGTCGTCATCGGCGCCGTCCTCGACGGGTTCGGATTGTACGACCCGCTCATCGAATTCGCCGGCGCCGGCGTGACGGTGCCGATCACGAGCTTCGGCAACTCGCTGACGCACGGGGCGCTCACGGAGCTGGGCCAAAACGGCGCCGTCGGCCTCGTGAGCGGCATTTATCATTATACGAGCGCCGGCATTTCGGCCGCGATCGTGTTTTCGTTCTTCGCGGCGCTGCTCGTTCGGCCGAAAGGCTGAGCCGCGCTGCTCCTGATTGCCCCGGGTCCGGGATGGGCCCGGGGTTTCTGTGTGCCCTCGCACTGTCGCCGCCGTCTGCTCCAACCGCACACTTTTCGTGCTCATTCCCGCGAACCGCACAAAATGTGTGCTGTTCGTGCCGCTCCCCGCCGCGCCATCCGCTCCCGCACCCCCGCACCGTCGCCGCCGTCTGGCGCAACCGCACCATTTTCGTGCTCTTTCCCGCGAACCGCACATAATTTGTGCTGTGTATGCCGCTCACCGCCGCGCCATCCGCGCCCGCACCCCCGCACCGTCGTCGCCGTCTGGCGCAACCGCACCATTTTCGTGCTCTTTCCCGCGAACCGCACAAAATGTGTGCTGTTCGTGCCGCCCCTTGCCGCGCCATCCGCCCCCGAACCCCCGCATTGTCGCCGCTGTCCGGCGCAACCGCACACTTTTCGTGCTCTTTCCCGCGAACCGCAAAAAATTTGCGCTGTCAGTGCCGCTCCAAACGTTTGTCCACGCCAAAAAGTTGCATGGAAATCGTTACAAAAAAAATTAGAGACTCTCAAGGTGTACGGGGTCCCCTTACTTTTAGTAATATGGAAGATATAGACGGAAATAGAGGAGGCACCGGACATGGATACGCGTTTGGAAAACGACGTTCGCATCGTGGGAGACCTGAAGCGTAATTTGGAATCGTGCATCTACGGGAAGAGCGACGAAATCGATCTCATGCTGACGGCCTTGCTGGCCGGGGGGCATGTATTATTAGAAGATGTCCCGGGAACGGGGAAAACGGTGTTGATCAAGGCGCTGGCGAAGTCGGTGCAAGCGCAGTTCCGGCGCATCCAGTGCAATCCCGACCTGCTGCCGACCGATATTACGGGCGTTTCGATATACCACCCCAAGACCGAGACGTTTGAATTTCGTCCCGGTCCTATCATGACGAACATCCTCCTCATCGACGAAATTAACCGCGCCACGACGAAAACCCAATCCGCCCTGCTAGAAGCCATGGAAGAGCATCACGTCACCGTAGACGGGGAGCCGCACACGCTGCCGCGGCCGTTCCTGCTGCTCGCGACGCAAAATCCGATCGACTTCGAAGGTACATACGTCCTGCCGGAAGCGCAGCTCGATCGGTTCATGCTGAAATTCGCGCTCGGCTATCCGGACGAAGGGACGGAACTGCGCATGGCGCAGGTGCAGACGACCGTGCGCCCGCTGGAGGACTTGCAGCCCGTTATGGACGCGGGGCGGCTCATCGAGCTGCAGGAGCGGGTGAAAACGATTCACATGGAAGAAAGCGTGGCGCAGTATACGGTCGAGCTCGTGCGCCGGACGCGGGAGCATCGCCAGCTGCTGCTCGGCGCGAGCCCGCGGGCGACGCTCGCGCTCGTCAGCGCCGCCAAGGCGTACGCGTTCCTGCAGGGCCGCGATTTCGTCATTCCGGACGACGTCAAATGGCTCGTGCCGTACGTGCTCGGCCACAGGCTCGTGCTGGAGACGGAAGCGAGGATGGAAGGCGTGACGCTCGAGTCGATTTTCGAATCGATTTACCGGGACGTGAAGGTGCCGGTTCGATTGGAGCGATAAGATATGCAGCGAGCCCCCAGAACGATGCGTTGGTCCGTGAAGGCATGGGGACTGGCGCTGTGCTTCGTCTCCTGCTTGTTTTTCGTCGCGTTCCAGGGCGGAAAGCTGTCGCTGATGCTGCTGATCATCATCTCGACTTTATCGGTATATTTGCTGCTCGGTCGGTGGAGCGGCATTTCCTCCGCGCGCGGCCGCAGGGAAATCGGCGGCGTCGCCGGCGGCGCCACGCTGCAGGCGGGCAGCGCGCTGCGGGCCAACATCCGCGTCGACATTCCGGGCATTTGGCCGATTCCGTACGTGACGGTGAAAGACCGTCTCGCCAAAGTCGGCGGCGAAACGCAAACGTACGAAGGGACGTTCGTTCCCGACTGGAAGCGCCGCGGCGAGCTGACGTACGTCACGCCCCCGCTCGGCCGCGGCCTGTACAAGTTCGAGGCGGTCCAATGCGTGACGCAGGATATCTTCGGCCTGTTCGAGCACGCGGGCACGATCGAGATGCCGCTGACGTTCAGCGTCCTGCCGCGCACGGTGCGAATCCCCGAATGGCGGGAGCTTCGCACGCTGTTCAAGGGCCACCACCAGCAGTCCTCCGTGAACGGCTCCCAGCGCGAGACGACGCAAATCAACGGCGTCCGCGAATACATTTACGGCGACCGGCTGGCGAAGGTGCATTGGAACGCGACGGCGCGGACCGGCCACTGGAAGTCGAAGGAGTTCGAGCGCGAATCGCTGCCGAAGCTGACGATCGTGCTCGACCGGCAGACGAACGCGTACCGCACGAGCCAGCAGTTCGAGCTGGCCGTCTCGGTCGCCGCGTCGCTGCTGCAGTTTTCCGCTTCGCGCGGCATGGCGACGGGCTTCCTGTCTGTCGGCGGCGGGCGGGCGTTCTCCGCGCCGCCGGGCGGCTACGAGACGCGAAAGCGGATCGAGCAGCATCTGATCGAGGTGCAGCCGGACCCGAAAGGCGACCCGATTCGCCTGCTGCGGGACCGCTCGCGCCTGCCGAGCACCGGCAGCCTCGTCGTTCTCGTCAGCCCGCAGCGCGGCGAATCGCTCATGAAGCTGCTCAAATGGCTCGACGTGAACGGCGTCAGCGCCTGCCATATGTGGATTAACCCGGAGACGAATGCCGGCGCGGGCGGGAAGGACGATTGGGCCGCCGCGCTCCGTTCGGTCGGCGTCGCATCGTACAATATCCGCCAGCTGGAAGAGCTTCCACTCTTGTTGGGAGGGAAGAGCGGATGACCCAAAAGATTTCGTTCGTCGAAGCGGCGGTCCGCCGGTGGGCGGAGGATTGGCACGACAAGGCGATGCACTTATTTCTCGGCATTTTCTTGTATCAGTATGTCGTTTGGTTCGATTTTTATTGGCTGGAGGTAACGACGGCGATCGTCGGGTACTCGATGGCCGCCGCGCTCCTCGTCTTCTGGGCCGCGCCGAGGCCTGCGTGGCTTCGCGCGCTGCTGTCCGCGGCCGCCTGTTTTTACATTACCGCTCAAGCGATTCGGCCGGATCCGGTCGACAATGCGCCGGACCATCTGCTCGGCTGGGTGTTCGGCGCATTGGAATACGCGACGAGGCTGATGCCGTTCTTGTGGTTTTCGCTCGGGGCGTGGCTCGCGTACGAGGCGGTCCGCTGGTATATTACGACCAAATGGCGGCTGTTCGCCGTCATGGCGTCCAGCGTCGTCCTGTTTTCGATCGTCGACTCGTTCTCGTTGTTTCGGCTGTGGGAGCAGGTCGCGATCATAATCGGCTGCGGCCTGGTCATGCTTGTCGTGCATCACTTGAAGCAGCTGAAGACGAGGGATCCGGACGGCTACAGCAACTTGATGAGCTATCCGGTGCCGATCACGGTCATGATCATTACGATCATCTCCGCGTCGCTGTCGCTAGGGATGCTCGCGCCGAGCATCCGCCCGATCATCATGGATCCGTACACCGCTTGGAAAACGTACCAAGGCGAGGTCGTGCCGGCGTTCAGCAGCGGGCCCGGCTTCGCGGCGCTCGCGCCCGCCAGCTCCTCGTCCGGCTATAGCCGCGACGACGCGAATCTCGGCGGCGCGTTCCGGTTCGACTACACGCCGGTGTTCACCGTCGACACGTCGAGGCGCAGCTACTGGCGCGGGGAAACGCGCGCCGTCTATAACGGCGCCGGCTGGGAGGAGAAATCGTTCGACGACCGGGAACGGCTCGAGCCGCTCCGGCCGTCCGAGCCGCTGCTCGTCCCCCCGGAAGAGGGAGGCCTCGACACGATCGAGGTGACGCAAACGTTCCGAGTCGTCGAAGGAAAGTCGTTCCCGGTGCTGTTCAGCGCGCCGTACGCGCAAACGGTGGAGCCCGGCGTCGTGAACGGCGAACCGGTCCGGTTCGGCCGCGCGTTTTGGGACATGTCGGATCAGTCGATGATTTGGGTCGAGCGCCCGAACAATCCGTACCCAGCTTCCTATAAGGTCACCTCGCTCATGCCCGTCATCGACGAGGAGAAGCTGAAGCAGGCGGCGCCCGTCTCCGACCCGAGGGAGTTCCGCGAATATTTGCAGCTGCCGGACACGCTTCCGGAGCGGGTCGCGGCGCTGGCGGCCGAAGTGACGAAGGAGGCGGCCAGCCCGTACGAGAAGGCAAAGGCGCTCGAGAAGTATCTCAGCATGACGTTCCCGTACACGAACGAGCCGGATTTGACGAAGCGGCAGAGCGCCGATTTCGTCGACAGCTTCTTGTTCGAGGTGCAGGAAGGATACTGCGACTACTTTTCGACGGCGATGGTCGTCATGGCGCGGACGCTTGGCCTTCCCGCCCGCTGGGTGAAAGGCTACGTCCCCGGGCAATCGAACGCCGACATGATTTTCGAGCAGTATTTGCCCGGCGACGAGTTCGACATCGACGGACCCGGAATGTTCACGGTGCGAAATTCCGACGCGCATTCGTGGGCGGAGGTGTATTTCGAAGGGTATGGCTGGATTCCGTTCGAGCCGACGTCGGGCTTCGCGCTGCCGATCGTGCAGGTCGAGAACGAAACCGAAGTGACGCTGCCCGAACAATTGTCGGTCGAGACGGAATTGCCGGCGGATGAGACGGCGCAGCCGGAGAACGGCGTTCGCAGCTTGGTCGTCGCTTCGATCGTGTCGGCTGGCATCGCGGGCATGCTCGTGTTTTTCGCGGTCCGCTACCAATGGCTGACGCTGCTTCGGACGCGCGGCTTCCGCAAGTCGCCGAATTACAACGTCAAGTTTTTGGCCGACATGGAACGGCTGCTCGCGCGCTTTAAGCGCAAAGGCCTCACGTGGTCGGAGCACGAGACGGTGCGCGAAATGATGTCGCGATGGATGCAGCAGCATACGTGGCTGAAAAAAGATTTGGAGGCGCTCCTGCTGACGTTCGAAAAAGCGAAATACAGCGGAAGCGGGCTGACGGAGGAAGAGTACAACAACGCGGAGCACCGCATCCGCAAGCTGCGCGAAAGCTTGTAGCTCAGCAACTGGAGCCGGTCGGGGCCGTCATGGGCCTTGGCCGGCTCCTTTTGGCGCGTCGGTGCAAATTATGGTATGATTTGACCCAAGAAACGTTGTCGGAGGGAATGTACGTTGCTGCAAATGCTGCTGCCGAAACAAACGGTTCGCACGATTTACGATATCGACCTAGAGGCGCTGAAAGCGAGCGGCATCCGGGGGATTATGACCGACCTCGACAACACGTTAGTCGGGGCGAAGGTGCCTCTGGCGACGCCGGAGCTGGTCCTATGGCTTGACGGCGTGCGCGAGCGCGGGTTCCAGGTTGTAGTCGTTTCCAATAATAACGAAGCTCGCGTGCGGGCGTTCGCGGAGCCGCTGCGGCTGCCATTCGTCTCGCGCGCCAAGAAACCGCTCAACGCGGCGTTCTCCAAAGCGCTGACCATGATGGGCTTACGCCCTCATGAAACGGCGATCGTCGGCGACCAGATGATGACGGACGTGCTCGGCGGCAACCGGCTAGGGTTGTATACGATACTCGTTGAGCCGATTGCGGCTTCCGACGAGGGCTGGGTGACGCGCAACGTCAACCGCAATTTGGAACGGGCGTTTATAACGAGACTTCGCAAGAAAGGGTGGCTCCCGTAAGTGGCAGAACCGAATCGAACGGTAGAAGGCCGCTGCTCCGGCTGCGGCGTAGCGGTGCAAAGCGAGAACAAGGGGGCGCTCGGCTACGTGCCGGCATCGGCCCTCGAACGCAGGCCCATCATATGCCAGCGCTGCTTCCGCATGAAGCATTACAATGAGGCGTCCAGCGTCACCCCGGATCAAGGCGAGTTCCTGCGCATGTTGAACGAGGTCGGCAATACGGACAGCCTCGTTGTCCATATTACGGACATTTTCGATTTCGAAGGTAGCTTAATCGGGGGGCTGCAGCGTTTCGTTGGCAGCAATGAGGTCGTGCTCGTCGTGAACAAAATCGATCTTTTGCCGCCCGGCACGAACCCGAACCGGATTCGCAACTGGGTGCAGAAGCGAGCGAAGGAGGAAGGGCTGCGCACGGTCGAGGTGGCGCTCGTCAGCGCGAAGCGGGGCACCGGGTTCGAGCGGCTCGTCGAAGCGATCGAAGAGCATCGGCGCGGCCGCGACGTGTTCATCGTCGGCGCGACCAACGTCGGCAAGAGCTCGCTCGTCAACCGCTTGATCGCCGACTACAGCGATTTGGACGCCGAGGTGACGGTGTCGTCGTATCCGGGAACGACGCTCGATTTGATTCGCATCCCGCTCGACGACGGCTCGAACGTCATCGACACGCCGGGGATCGTTTACGAGTCGCGTCTCACGGAGCTGGTGCCCAAAGAATACCTCGGCATGATCGTGCCGCATAAGCCGGTCAAGCCGGCCACGTACCAGCTCGACTCGGCGCAGACGCTGTTCTTCGGCGCGCTCGCCCGCTTCGATTTCGTAGAAGGGGCGCATCAATCGTTCACCTGCTACGTCAGCCCGTCGCTCACGATCCATCGGACGAAGCTCGAGCGGGCGGACGCGTTGTACGCGTCGCACGCGGGCGAGCTGCTGCAGCCGCCGAGGAAAGAAGATATAGACGCGCTGCCGCCGTTTGCGAAGCATCGGTTCCGCATTAAGCCGGGGACGGATACGGACATTTATATTTCGGGGCTCGGCTGGATTCGAGCGCACGGGGAGACCGGCGCGATCGTGGACGTGCATGCGCCGAAGGGCGTCAAGGCGATCATTCGCGACGCGCTCATTTAAGAGGTCCGCGGCGCATCGGTTTTCGCGCAAGGGATGGAAGCAAAGGGGAGAAGAGAGATGGACAAGCAGGGGGAGGCGCGCGGCGTCTCGTTCGACAGCGCCACGCTGCTGTACGGCGTATTCGGCGATCCGGTGCGCCATTCGAAATCGCCGATCATGCTCGGCCGCGCGTTCGCGGAGACCGGAATGAACGCGGCGTACGTCGCGTTCCATGTCAAGCCGGAGGCGCTCGGGGACGCGATTCGCGGCGTCCGGGCGCTCGGCATCCGCGGCGTCAACGTAACGATTCCGCACAAGGTCGAAGTCATGAAATATCTCGACGACATCGACGAGACGGCGCGGGCCATCGGGGCGGTCAATACGGTCGTCAACCGGGACGGACGCTTGATCGGGTACAACACGGACGGCATCGGCTACGTCCGTTCGCTCAAAGAAGAGACGGGGGCGGCCGTCGCGGGCGCCCGGATCTTGATGCTCGGAGCCGGAGGTGCGTCCCGCGGCGTCGGGTACGCGCTCGCGAAGGAGTCGCCGGCGAAGCTGTATATCGCTAACCGAACCGCGTCGAAGGCCGAGGAGCTCGCGAACGATTTGACCGCCGTCGCGGACGCGGTCGGAATCGGTTGGGACCGAATCGACCATATTATAGGCGAAGTGGATATTATCATTAACACGACCCCGATCGGCATGCATCCGAACGCGGACGACGTCCCGATCGACGTATCGGGCATTCGGAGAGGCGCCGTCGTCAGCGATTTGATTTACAACCCGCTGACGACGAAGCTGCTGCGCGAAGCCGAAGCGGCCGGCGCCGTCGTTCACGGCGGGCTCGGCATGTTCGTGTACCAGGGCGCCTACGCCTTCGAATATTGGACCGGCGAGCCGGCGCCCGCCGCGGCGATGCGCGAAGCGGTGCTCGAGGCGTTCGGCGCGCGGATCGAGGGGACGAAGGCGTGACGCGGCGCGTCGGTTTGATGGGCGGCACGTTCGACCCGATCCATCTCGGCCATTTGGTCGCGGCGGAGCGGGCGAGGGAGGCGCTGTCGCTCGACGAGGTCCGTTTCATGCCCACGTACCGCCCGCCGCATAAGTCGACGTCCCCGGCGGCCGCGCCGGAACACCGGCGCGCGATGGTCGAGCTCGCGATTCACGGGCATCCGGCGTTCCGCCTCGAGCCGATCGAGCTCGAGCGCGGCGGCGTATCGTACGCCGTCGACACCGCGACCGCGCTGAAGGCGCGCGAGCCGGACGCCGAACTGTTCTGGATCATCGGCGGCGACATGGTGCTGTATTTGCCGAACTGGCACGACATCGAAGCGATCGCGCGGCAGGTGACGTTCCTTGGCCTCACCCGCCCCGGCTTTCCCGTCGATCGGGAAGCGATTCCGCCGTTCCTCCGGGAACGCGTCGTGCTCGCGGACATGCCCGCGCTCGATATTTCCTCCACCGACATCCGCGAGCGAAGGAAGCGCGGGCAGTCGATCCGATACGTGGTGCCGGAAGCGGTCCGGCGATATATCGAGGAGAGGGGGCTGTACGCATGACGATGCGCATGACCGTCGAGGAAGCGATGGCGCTCGTCGAGCGGGAGATGCCGGCGAAGCGGTGGAAGCATACGCTCGGCGTCGTCGAGTCGGCCGTAGCGCTCGCCGAACGGTTCGGGGGCGATGCGGAGAAAGCGCGCGTCGCCGCGATTTTGCACGACGTGGCCAAGTTTTGGCCGGTGGATCGGCAGCGCGCCGCGATCGAAGAAGAAGGCGCGCCCGCCGGCCTCGACACGCTGCTTTACGACAAGGAGCTGTGGCATTCGCATGCGGGCGCCTACGCCGCGAAGCGCGATTTCGGCGTCGCGGACGAAGAGGTGCTGGACGCGATCCGATACCATACGTCGGGCCGAGTCGGCATGACGAAGCTGGACAAAATTATTTGCCTCGCCGATTATATCGAACCCGGCCGGGATTTTCCCGGCGTGGACCGGCTGCGCGAGCTCGCGAAGACGAGCCTCGAGGAAGCGCTCGTCGCCGGCTTCGACGGCACGATCCGGTTTTTGCTCGAGCAAGGCAAACGCATTTACCCGTTGACGGTGCTCACCCGCAACGATTTAATAACTTACATTCGATCGGGAGGTTTTTGAATGACCGTATCCCCTGACGCATTGCTGCAAATTGCCGTGGAAGCGGCGGAAGACAAGAAAGCGCAAAACATCGTCGCGCTCGATTTGAAAGGCATTTCTCCGGTAGCCGACTATTACGTCATCTGCCACGGCAATTCGGACACGCAGGTGCAGTCCATCACGACGGAAATTCGCAAGAAGGCCGAGGAATCCGGCGTCCGCGTCCGCGGCGTCGAAGGGTTCGACACCGCGCGCTGGGTGCTGCTCGACATCGGCGACGTCGTCGTGCACGTGTTCCACCGCGAGGAGCGGGAGTATTACAACATCGAGCGGCTGTGGTCGGACGCGAAGTCCGTTGAGCTCGCATGAACCGGATGAATCGTTCGGATCGCACGGGCCGCACGGATCGCCCGAACGGAGCGGGCCGCATGGATCGTCCGCAGCGCGCCGCCCGTCCGGGCGGCGACAATCGCGGGGGGCGCGCGGGTCGGCCGAGCGGCGCCGGGCGCGGGGAGCAGCGCTTCGACCGCCCGCAGCGCGAGCAGCGCGCCGCTCGCCCGGAACGCGCGCATGACGCCAACTTGGTACGCGTTCCGCCGCTGATGTCGGGGACGGTGCAGAAGCTTCGGGTCAAAGAAGAGACGTCTCACGGCTTCACGCTGACGAACGGGACGCAGGACGTGCTGCTGCCGTTCCCGGAGGCGCTCGGCCAACCGCTGAAAGCCGGCGTCGACGTGGACGCGTATTTGTACCACGACAGCGAAGACCGGATGACGGCGACGCTGCGGGAGCCGCTCGCCAAGGTCGGCGACGTGGCGCGGCTGAAAGTCGCCGACATCCATCCGACGCTCGGCTGCTTCCTCGACATCGGGCTCGTCCGGCACGTGCTGCTGCCGGCGAAGGAGCTGCCGAAGGAGCCGTCCGTGTTCCCGAAAGAAGGGGACGAAGTGTACGTGCTGCTCGACCGCGACAAGGAAGGCCGCTTGCTCGCCCGCGCCGTGAAGGAAGCGGATCTCGAGCGGTACGCCTTCAAGGCGCCGGAAGCTTGGCGCAACCGGTGGATGGACGCGTGGGTGTACCGGTCGCTGCAGACCGGCGCGCTCGTCGTCGTCGAAGGCGGCGTGCTCGGCTTCGGAGCGATCGGGTTCATCCCGTCGCACGAGCGGACGAGGCCGCTGCGCGTTGGCGAGAAGGTGAACGCGCGCGTCACGTTCGTGCGCGAGGACGGGCACGTCAATCTATCGATGCGCCAGCGCAAAGAGGTCGGCCGCAACGAAGACGCGGACAAGCTGCTGGCGGAGCTGCGCCGCCGCCCCGACGGCACGATGCCGTATTCGGATGAATCGCCGTCGGAGGCGATCTCGAAGCGGTTCGGCATCAGCAAGTCCGCGTTCAAGCGGGCGATCGGCAAGCTGTACAAGGACGGGCTGATCGAGCAGAAGGGCAGCTGGACCCACTTGACCGAAAAAGGGAAGCAGGCGGCCGAAGGGGAGCCGCTGCAATGACGACGCGCGCATCCGAAACGGCGGGACGCGCGCCGTACGGCGTGTTCGCGTACGTGTACGACCGGCTGATGGCCGACATGCCGTACGGGGAATGGCTCGGCTGGCTGGAGGAATATTGGACGGAGCGAGGCCGCCCCGAGACGGTCGTCGACCTCGGCTGCGGCACCGGCACGATCGCGATTCCGCTGGCGCAGGCGGGGCTGTCGGTCGTCGGCATCGATTTGTCCGGCGACATGCTGGCGGTCGCGCGGCACAAGGAAGCGTCCGTCCGCTCCGAACTGCACGTGCCCGGCGAACTGCGCTGGGTAGAGGGCGATATGCGGGAGTGGGCGCTGCCCGAACCGGTCGACGCAGCGGTATCGCTGTGCGACTGCGTTAATTATTTGCTCACGGAAGAGGACGTCCTGCGCATGTTCCGGCGCACGTACGAGGGACTGAAGCCCGGCGGCGCGCTGCTGTTCGATGCGCATCACGCGAATCGCCTCGAGGAGCTGGCGGCAACCGAGCCGTTCTGCCTTGACGAGGAGGACGTCTCTTACATATGGACGTGCGAGCTGGACGAAGCGTCCGCGACGATCGAGCACCGAGTGTCGTTCTTCCTGCCGGAGCCGGACGGGCGGTACGTTCGCGTCGTCGAGACGCATCGGCAGCGGGCGTACCCGGAAGCGACGCTGCGCCGGCTGCTCGCGGAAGCGGGCTTTACGGACGTCGAGACGTTCGCGGACTTCACCTTCGAGCCGGTGGACGACGAGGCGACGCTGCGGATGTTTTTCGCGGCGACGAAGCCGGGCTGACAGGACGAACGAAGTAAAAAAGAAAATCGACGCGGCGGTCCGAAGTGCAGGCGAGTGATGCACCGGGCCGCCGCGTATTTTGAATCGCGCGAATCGATCCCGGCGCGCCCTTACACGACTCGTCAGGTCTGGTATAATCAACTTCATCCATCCGGTCAATCCTTTACCAGAAAGCAAGGGAGCACACCACATCGATGAAATCCCGGAACATGCCGGCATACCTTGCCATCACTCTCTATATCGCCTTGTTCTATACATGGATTGCGGTTTTCCGCGATCACGAAGTGTTCTTGCGATGGGGGACGCATGTGTTATCCATCACGGGCGCAGGCATCAGCCTGTTCGTTTTGTACCGCACGTTTCTCGCGACGAGAACGAGAACACCGAGGGATAGTTTGTTTTGGCTGCTGTTATGCCTCGCTATGGGGACGTTCATCGCAGCGTCGTTCATTTTGCTTTGGACTCAGCTCATCCTCCGCATAGAAACCCCGTTTCCATACGTCACCGATTATCTTTGGGTTACAGAGTACGTCTTGCTTTTGGCGGCGTTGATCTACCGGTTCCTGCTGTATACGAGATCCGTCGTACGATTCGTTTTCGATATCCTCATTTTTATGGGCACGGCCGTTTCGTTAAGCGTTCATTTTTTGATCGCCCCGATTTTGAGCGCTTCGGAGCTGCCGTTTCGATATATCGTCATGTCTCTCGCGTATCCGACGCTCGATCTATGTTTGCTGTTCGTCACGATTAGCTTATATTATCTGTCTAAGCTTATGGAGGACAGGAGGGCGCTCGGACTCATTTTGATCGGCTTCGTCGTTCAAATTTTGGTCGACACCGCACTCACATACATGCTGACGACGAACAATTACGCGACCGGGAGCTTCATCGATCCGCTCTGGCTGCTGCCTCCGTTCATGATGGGACTGGCGGGGCTGCACACGCAGCGCGTCATCCGCGCGGGCGCGAGCGGCGCCGACCGCTTCGGGCCGGAGGTGCTCGAACAGGGCGACGACAAATACAGCGTCCTGCCGTACATCAGCGCAGCCATATTGCTGGTCATCTCCATGATCGAGCAAAACGGGGAAATCGACGCGCTCGAATACGGGACGCTGCTCGTCGTGCTGCTTGTCTTCGTCCGTCAAATCGTCATTATGGAAAAAGGCGCCAGGCTGGTGAGGCGGCTGAACGAGCTCGTCTACCGCGATCCGTTGACCGGGATCAGCAACCGGATGTTTTTCCATCGGTCGCTGCAGGCGATGATCCGGTACGCCCGGGAACGCGCCGGCACGTTCGCGGTGCTCGTGGCGGACTTGGACAATTTCAAAAAAATCAACGACACGCACGGCCACTTGGTCGGCGATAAGGTGTTGGTCGAATTCGCCGACCGGCTGCGCAAGGGGGCCGGCGACTCCGGCATCGCCTCGCGGATGGGCGGGGACGAATTTACGCTCCTGCTGCCCGGCGCCTCGAGAGCGTCCGGCGTCGAGGCGGCCCGATCCATCATAAAGCAATTGGAACGGCCGTTCCGCATTGACGGACATGAATTGACGGTGACGCCGAGCATCGGCGTGAGCATGTATCCGGAAGACGGCGAGACGATCGAGGAATTGCTGAAGCATGCCGATTTCGCTTTATACCTGGCGAAGGAGAAGGGCAAGAACAACGTCCAATGGTTTACGCGAGAGCTCAGCGAAGCGATGCAGCGGAAGCTGGAGTTGGAGGCCAGCCTTCGCGAGGCGCTGGAGAAGGGCGAGTTCGCGCTGTTTTATCAGCCGAAAGCGGCGATGGCGACGCGAGGCATCGTCGGCGCGGAAGCGCTCATCCGCTGGCGCCGCCCCGGGATCGGCCTCGTGCCGCCGATGGCGTTCATTCCGATCGCCGAGGAGTCGGATTTGATCGAGAGGATCGGCTGCTGGGTGATCCGGGAGGCGTGCCGGCAAACGAAAGCATGGCAGGAAGCCGGATTTCCGCCGTTCCGAATGTCGGTTAACGTGTCGGTGCGGCAATTCCGCCAAGAACGTTTCGTCGATTCGGTCGCGGAGGCGCTTTCGGACACGGGACTCGAACCGCATTGGCTAGAGCTCGAAATTACCGAAAGCGTAGTGCAAAACTTAAAGGAGTCCTTCGACGTACTGCACCGGCTGAAAGCGCTCGGCGTGCACGTCTCGCTGGACGACTTCGGCACCGGATACTCCTCGCTGTCCATCCTCCGATGTTTGCCGATCGACACGATCAAAATCGATAAATCGTTCGTCGACGATATGGCGGAAAAGGCGGGCCGAGCCGTCGTCAAGACGATTATCGAGATGGCGGACAATCTCGAGCTCGGCGTCGTGGCGGAAGGGGTCGAAACGGAAGCGCAGGCCGCGGCGCTCGAATCGCTCGGCTGTCCGGTCGCTCAGGGCTATTTGTACGGAAAACCGATGGAGGCGGCGGAGTTCGAACAGGCGCTCAAAGCGAGCGGTTCGTCCGTCGAAAGAAGCCGGGGACGGTAACCGTCTCGGAAGGCCGGTCCTTCTTGACTTTCGGCGCCGTTCCTGCGTATAATTTGGGAAAATGCACAGATGGCGCATCGACAAGGAGCAGTACCCGTTATATTCCGTTTCGCAGAGAGCCGGCGCTTGTGGTGAAAGCCGGTACGGATGGACGGCGAACTCGCCTTGGAGCACCGCGGGCCAAACCCGCGGCGAACACCTCGCGTTAAGAGGCAGAGGGAACGGACCGGGAAGCACCGCGGGCCGTTAACTAGGGTGGTACCACGGGAGAATGGCTCTCGTCCCTAGCGAATTCGCTAGGGGCGGGAGCTTTTTTAGCATTCCAAGAGTTGTAGGAGGACGCAGGTCATGACAGAGACGGCTAGAGGCGGTTACGCGCCGCAAACGATCGAACCGAAATGGCAGCAATATTGGGACGAGCACAAGACGTTCAAAGTGCTGGAGGACCCGAACAAACCGAAGTTTTACGCGCTCGACATGTTCCCGTACCCGTCCGGGGAAGGGCTGCACGTCGGTCACCCGGAAGGCTACACGGCGACGGATATCGTATCGCGCTACAAGCGGATGCGCGGCTACGACGTGCTTCATCCGATGGGCTGGGACGCGTTCGGCCTGCCGGCTGAGCAGCACGCGCTGAACACGGGCAAACATCCGCGCGACATTACGTTCAAGAACATCGACAACTTCCGCCGGCAAATCAAGTCGCTCGGCTTCAGCTACGACTGGGACCGCGAGTTCAGCACGACCGATCCGGATTACTACAAATGGACGCAGTGGATTTTCATTCAGCTCTATAAGCGCGGGCTCGCGTATGTGGCGGAGCTGCCGGTGAACTGGTGTCCGGCGCTCGGCACCGTGCTTGCGAACGAGGAAGTCATCGACGGCAAGAGCGAGCGCGGCGGCCATCCGGTCATCCGCAAGCCGATGCGCCAGTGGGTGCTTCGCATCACGGCGTACGCCGAACGTCTGCTCGAAGATTTGGAGGAGCTGGACTGGTCGGAGAGCATCAAGGAAATGCAGCGCAACTGGATCGGCAAGTCGGTCGGCGCCGAGGTGCGGTTCCCGATCGACGGGACGGACGACCAACTCGTCGTCTTTACGACGCGCCCGGATACGCTGTTCGGCGCGACGTACTGCGTGCTTGCGCCGGAGCATGAGCTCGTGGACAAGATCGCGACGGACGCGCAGCGCCAAGTCGTCGACGCTTACCGCGAAGCCGCGGCTCGCAAGAGCGATCTCGAGCGGACGGATCTCGCGAAGGAGAAGTCCGGCGTGTTCACCGGCGCGTACGCGGTCAATCCGGTGAATGGGGCGAAGGTGCCGATCTGGATCGCCGATTACGTGCTCGCCGGCTACGGCACGGGCGCGATCATGGCGGTGCCGGGCCATGACCAGCGCGACTGGGAATTCGCGAAGAAATTCGATCTTCCGATCCTTGAAGTAGTCAAGGGCGGCGATGTATCCGTCGAGGCGTACGCGGGCGACGGGGAGCATGTCAATTCCGATTTCCTGAACGGCCTCAACACGGAAGAGGCGATCGACCGGATGATCGAATGGCTTGCGAAGAACGGCAAAGGCGAGAAGAAGGTCACGTACCGTCTGCGCGACTGGCTGTTCTCCCGTCAACGGTACTGGGGCGAGCCCATTCCGATTCTGCATCTCGAGGACGGCACGATGAAGCCGGTGCCGGAATCCGAGCTGCCGCTGCTGCTCCCGGACGTGGACGAGATTAAGCCGTCGGGCACCGGCGAATCGCCGCTCGCGAACGTCGAGGAGTGGGTGAACACGATCGACCCGGAGACGGGCATGAAGGCGCGCCGCGAGACGAACACGATGCCGCAGTGGGCCGGCAGCTGCTGGTACTATCTCCGGTTCATCGACCCGCATAACGACAAAGAGATTTGCTCGAAGGAGAAGCAAGAACAGTGGCTGCCGGTAGACTTGTACATCGGCGGCGCGGAGCACGCGGTGCTTCACCTGCTCTATGCGCGCTTCTGGCATAAGGTGCTGTACGATATCGGCGTCGTGTCGACGAAGGAGCCGTTCCACAAGCTCGTCAACCAAGGCATGATCCTCGGCGACAACGGCGAGAAGATGAGCAAGTCGCGCGGCAACGTCATCAACCCGGACGACATCGTGAAAAACTACGGCGCGGATACGCTGCGCATGTACGAAATGTTCATGGGGCCGCTCGAAGCGACGAAGCCGTGGAACACGAACGGGGTCGAAGGCGTATACCGCTTCTTGAACCGCGTATGGCGGTTGTTCGTGACGGAAGAGGGAACGCTCCAGCCGAAAATTAAGCCGGACGGCGGCACCGACGCGTTCAAGCGCGTCTGGCACCGGACGATCAAGAAGCTGACCGAGGATTACGAGGCGCTTCGTTTCAACACGGCGATTTCGCAAATGATGATTTTCGTCAACGAAGCGTACAAGCAGGACACGCTGCCGCTCGAAGGCATGAAGCACTTCGTCCAAATGCTGTCCCCGATCGCGCCGCATATCGCGGAGGAGCTGTGGGAAAAGCTCGGCGGAACGGGCTCTGTCTCGTACGTGCCGTGGCCGGAATACGACGAAGCGTGGACGGTCGACGAAGAGGTCGAGATCGTCGTGCAGGTCAACGGCAAAATCGTCGAGCGGGCGAAGGTCGCGGCGGACGCCGACGAGCAGGCGCTCGAAGAGCTCGCCAAGTCGCTCGATAAAGTCAAAGAGGCGATGACCGGGAAACAAATCCGCAAAGTCATCGCCGTGAAAGGCAAACTCGTCAATATCGTCGTCGGGTAACGGTCAGGACTGAGGATTCAGGAACAGTCCTTCCACCTTATCCAACTCTTCTCTATATTTCTTGTGGGTCGTGCGAAGGAGCCGCTCGAACGTGCCGTCGAGGTCCAACGACAGCATGCGCAGCCCCTCCGCCGTAATCCCTCCGGGGACGGTCACTCTCTCCCGAAGCGATTCGGGAGAGAATCCGCCTTCCGTCAGCAAGAGACCGGTGCCGAGCACCATTTCCGACGCGAGCCGCGTCGCCTCCTCGCGAGGCAGACCGGTATACGCGACGGCCGCCTGCACGAACTGCTCGACGAAAAACGCAAGAAACGCAGGACCGCAGCTGGACAAATCCGAACAAACCCGCGTATATTCCTCAGAAACGACAAGCGGCTTCGACATGCAACGCAGCAACCGTTCCAACGCTTCCACGTCTTCGGCATTCATTCGGCTTCCGTACATCGCAAGCGTAGCGCCGCTGCATGCGTAATTTGTAATGCTCGGTATGATTTTAGCGATTTTGCAAGGCATATGATCTTCCAAATGACGAATCAGAACGGGGCTTGTGATGGACACGACGATTTGAGCCGGAGTTACGTACGGCCGGATTTCGTCGATGACGCATTTGAACTCCTTCGGCTTTATACATAAAAAGATGATATCGCAAATGTCCGCGACCTCCCGATTGGTCGGTACGGCGCGAAGCCCAGGATGGGTTTCCGCGAGCCGTTCCGCCTTCGCGAAAGTCCGATTCGCCGCGACGATTTGCTCCGGATTGAGCGCGTTCGTTTTGATGAACGATTCGATCAGGATCGTGCCCATGCTGCCCGTGCCGATAAACCCGACGTTCATCGAAGTTCCTCCTCTGCCGAGCGCTTCGATTCGAAATCGATAGCGATGTGTCGTAATTTGTAAACTATATGAATCGTACGCACGTCTATATGCAGACGAAATGCGCAACAGCCTGCTTCGAGGTGGTTTTCCATGTTCGCCCAGTACAAAAGTTTGACAATCGTTCTTGCGTTGGCAGGCGCTTATTTCTTATTGGCGTCCGCCTACGGCCGGGAAGGGGCGCCCGCGGAAGCGGCATGGCTCGACGCGAACGCGGAGATCGCGGCGTGGCTGGAAGCGGGGACGGAGCCGGCCGGTCCGGAGGCGGCGCCTCCGGACGGCGAGGCTGATGGCGCGGGGGCCGCGGCTTCGACGACGGGGGGGCCTGGCGCGGAGTCGGCGCCGCAAGCGGAAGGCCACGTATCGCCGGAGCCGCAGCCGGAGTCGCAGCCGGAGCCGCCGCTCGCGGAGTCGGCGCCGCCCGGCTCGTCCGCACCGTCCGGCGCGGCCGAGCCGTCGCTTCCCGCGAAGGAAGCCGCGCCGGCCGAGGCCGCGTCGAGCGGGCTCGTCGACGTGAACCGCGCGACGGCGGAGCAGCTCGACGCGCTGCCCGGCATCGGCCCGGCGAAGGCGGCGGCGATCGTCGCCTACCGCGAGGCGGAGGGGCCGTTCCGGCGCAAAGAAGACCTCTTGAACGTCAAAGGCATCGGTCCGTCCATCTTCGCGAAAATCGAAGCCGCGATCACGGTCGCAGCCGAAGACGAGAGTGGAAAATAATGCTTTTCATCTTATCGTCGATGTGCGAAAATTCTCGATAGTAAGCTAACTTGTCCTGGGAGGGATTGTTTTGTCTACCGAACGCAAACCGTCGCTCGACACGCTGGCCGTCCACGCCGGTCAGGAAATCGACCCGACGACGATGTCCCGCGCCGTGCCGCTGTACCAAACGACCTCGTACGGCTTCCGCGACACGGAGCATGCGGCGAACTTGTTCGCCTTGAAAGAATTCGGCAATATTTATTCCCGCATCATGAACCCGACGACCGACGTGTTCGAGAAGCGCATCGCGGCGCTCGAAGGCGCGCCGGCCGCGCTGGCTGTCGCTTCCGGACAAGCCGCGATCACGTATTCGATATTGAATATCGCCGGAGCGGGCGACGAGATCGTATCCGCGTCGAGCTTGTACGGCGGCACCTACAACTTGTTCGCTCACACGCTGCCGAAGCTCGGTGTCAAGGTGCGGTTCGTCGATCCGACGGATCCGAGCAACTTCCGGGGCGCGATCAACGACAAGACGAAAGCGCTCTACGTCGAGTCCGTGGGCAACCCGCGCGGCGACGTGCTGGACATCCGCGCGATCGCGGACATCGCCCATGAGCACGGCATTCCGCTCATCGTCGACAACACGCTGCCGAGCCCGTATTTGCTCCGCCCGATCGAGCACGGCGCCGACATCGTCGTCCACTCGGCGACGAAGTTTATCGGCGGCCACGGCACGTCGATCGGCGGCGTCATCGTCGACGGCGGCACGTTCGATTGGAAGGCGAGCGGCAAATTCCCGGGGCTGACGGAGCCGGATCCCAGCTACCACGGCGTCGTGTACACCGAAGCGGTCGGCCCGATCGCTTACATCATCAAAGCGCGCGTGCAGCTGCTGCGCGACATGGGCGCGGCGCTGGCGCCGTTCAACGCGTTCCTGCTGCTGCAAGGGCTGGAGACGCTGCATCTGCGGATGGAACGCCATAGCGCCAACGCCCTTGCGGTCGCGAAATATTTGACGAGCCACCCTGCGGTCGAGAGCGTCAATTACGCCGGTCTCGAGTCGCATCCTTCGTACCGTCTCGCGCAGAAGTATATGCCTAAGGGCCAAGGCGCGATTTTGACGTTCGAGGTGAAAGGCGGCATCGAGGCGGGCAAGAAGCTGATCAACTCGGTGAAGCTGTTCTCGCATCTCGCGAACGTCGGCGATTCGAAGTCGCTCATCATTCATCCGGCGAGCACGACGCATTCGCAGCTCGAAGGCGAAGACCTCGCCGCGACGGGCGTCACGCCGGGCATGGTGCGCCTGTCGGTCGGCACGGAAGGCATCGAGGACATTATCGCCGATCTCGATCAGGCGCTCGCCGCCAGCCAGCAATGAGGAAAGACTGGGACACGTACTTTCTCGACATCGCCTACATGGCTTCCACCCGGTCGCAATGCTCGCGCCGCCATGTCGGCGCCGTGCTCGTGAAGGGGAAGAAGCTGCTCGGCACCGCGTATAACGGAGCGCCGATGGGGGTGCCGGACTGTACCGAGGCCGGCTGCATGGTGGTGGAAGAATACGAGCTCGTCCCCGGCGACGGCGAGGAGCGGCTCGTGAAGAAGCAGCGCTGCGTCCGCACGATTCATGCGGAGCAAAACCTGCTGTTGTTTACGGACCTCCACGACCGGGAAGACGCGACGGTGTATGTGACCGACCAGCCGTGTTGGACATGCGCGAACATGCTGGCGAACAGCGGCGTGAAGGAAATCGTGTACCATCGCCCGTACGCGAAGGACGCCGAGAAAGTCGTCAAGCTGATGGAACAGCTCGGTATTCGGTTTCGCCGCCTAGAGCCGTACACGCCGCCGCCCGGCACCGCGATGGAGCGGGACGGGGGCGACGCGGACGCGAGCTCGGCAAATGTATGAAGGTTCGAGAAATTCATAAGTAGGCCATGAAGCACATGCGCCGTTATCCGGAACGATTCCGGGTAACGGCGTATTTTCGTGCAAGGGAGGGGAGCGCGATGATTTGGCGGAGACCGCTGCTGTGGGCGGTCGTGGCGTGGACGGCCGGTATGGCGGCCGCATCGGCGTACGCGCCCGGGTGGACGGCGGCCGGCGTCGCCGCTGCGGGCCTTGCGGCCGCCGCGGCGCAAGGAGGCAGCGTTCGGCGATCCGCGTCCGCCGCCTTGCTGGTCGCCGCCGCCTTCGCGGCCGGCGTCGTCCGATTCGAGCTCGCGGAGCGGAGCAACGTCTCCGCGATCGCGCCCCCGGACGGAGAAGGGAAGCCGGCGGTCATCGCGGGCGTCATCGTCTCGAAGCCCGAGGTCGACGGCGATCGGCTCGCGTTCGATGTGGCCGCCGCCGCCGCAACGATCGAAGCGCGGGAGTCGGAGCTTTCCGGGGAGCGAATTCGCGTGTACGTCCGCCTGGAGACGGAAGCGGAGGCGGAGCGGGCGCGATCGCTGCGTCGGGGAGAGACGGCAGAGGTCGCCGGCGAGCTGAGATTGCCGTCCTCCGCGACGAACTTCGGGGGCTTCGATTACCGGTTGTATTTGGCGCGGCAGCATACGTTCTGGACGCTCCGGGCGGACGGGCTGGCCGCTTTGCGGCGGATCGGCGAAGCGGAAGGGGCGTTCGCGGCGAAAGCGCTCGACCGGGTCGACCGGGTGCGGGAGCATATGGGAGCACGGCTTGAGGCGCTGTTTACGGAGCCGACGGCCGGATTCATGAAGGGGCTGCTGCTCGGCGTAAGGGACGACCTCGATCCGGAGCAGTTTCAGGCGTTTTCGCAAATCGGCCTCACGCATATTTTGGCCATCTCCGGCCTTCACGTCGCGATTTACGTCGGCGCGCTGCTGTGGCTGCTCGGCAAGCTGCCGCTCTCGCGCGAGCGCAGGCTCGAGCTCGCGATGGCCGCCGTCCCGGTATACGTCGTTCTTACCGGCATGTCGCCGTCGGTCGTGCGGGCCGGCCTGATGGCGGCAATCGCGCTGTACGCCGCCCGTAGACGGCTGCTGAAGGACGGACTCCACATATTAGCGGCGGCGGCGCTGCTGATGCTGCTGTGGGAACCGTATTATTTGTACAATGTAAGCTTTCAGTTATCGTTCGCGGTCACGGCCGGGCTCATCATCTTCACGCCGCGAGCGATGGAGCTGCTCCGAGCGATCCGTCCGCAGCCGCTGCGTTCCGCCGTCGCCGTGACGCTCGTCGCGCAGTGCGTGTCGTTCCCGTTGACGATTACATATTTCAACGGCTTCTCGTGGCTGTCGTTTCCCGCGAACTTCCTGCTGGTACCGGCCTTCAGCTTCGCCGTCTTGCCGCTCGGCACGGCCGCGCTGCTGCTCGCGTACGTTGCTCCGCCGGTCGCCCCATGGGCCGCGTACCTCGCGGAGAAGCTGACGGCGCTGTGCTTTCTGGCGGTGGAACGGCTGAGCGGCTGGGAGTCGGCCTCCACCATCTGGGCGACGCCGCCGGCGTGGTGGATCGCAGCTTATTACGCACTGCTGCTCGCCGCTACGAGCCCCGAGCTTCGGCGCCGCCCCGGCTTCGGCCGCTTCGCCGCCGCCGCATGCGCCGCCGCCTTGGCGGGCTTGCTGGCGTACGCGTACGCGCCGGATGCCCTCGACCGCGCCGGCTACGTCTCGTTCCTCGACGTCGGCCAAGGCGATGCGATATTGCTGCGCACGCCTTCCGGCGCGCATTGGCTCGTCGACGGCGGCGGCACGATTCGATTCGAGCGGCCGGGCGAAGAGTGGAGGCGGCGCAGCGACCCGTTCGAGGTAGGCGAGGACGTGCTCGTGCCGCTGCTCAAGCGAAGAGGCGTACAGTCGATCGACGCCTTGTTCGTGTCGCATGCGGACACCGATCATATCGGCGGGCTTTCAGCGGTGCTAGAGCATATCCCCGTGCGGCGCATCTTCTTTAACGGCACCGTTAAATCCGGCGAAGCGAGCGAGCGATTTTACCGAACCGCGCTGTCGCAGGGCGTACCGCTCATCCCGATGCATGCGGGGATGACGGTCGAAGCCGGAGGGGCGAAGGCGGTGGCGGTGTATCCGACGGAGCGAGGGCCGTTTCGCGTCGAAGAGGAGCAGAACGAAGCATCGCTCGTTCTGCTGGCGACGATGTACTCGCGAACGTTCCTGCTGACGGGCGATATCGGCGAAGCGGAGGAGCGGGAGATCGTGTCGGGCCGTTCCGCGGAAATCGGCGCCGGCTCCGCTCTCCCGCGCATCGACGTGTTGAAGGCGGCGCATCACGGAAGCAAATCGTCGACATTGCAGCGATGGCTGGACGCATGGCGGCCGCGGGTCGCCGTCGTTTCCGCCGGGCGGAACAACATCTACGGCCACCCGCACCCATCCGTCCTGCAGCGGCTCGACGACAACGGCATTCCGGCGCTGCGAACCGATCAGCACGGCGAAATTCAGTTCCGCGTCGAAGCGGACGCGTGGCAAGTTCGGACGAAGCTCCCGCGGTAAGCCGCGTAACCTTGCGCGCGCAGGCGCCGGCGGCGAACGAGAAGCAAGCGGTTATTGGCGAGATATGAGCGCTTCGCGATCGGCCGCGTGCGGGGGCTGCTCCATCCAGCCGAAATCGATCATCGTCCGCGCGCCGTCTTCCGCGTACTTGCCGACTTCGAGAATCAATCTCCCGTACATCGCGGCCAAATCGTGCCGCGGACTGACCGCCAGCGAATTGGCATAGGAACGGATGCGCATCGCAAACATGTCGAGCTTGTGGAACATCATCAGCTTTTCCGAGAACGGCGCGATCGTCGAATCGGTGACCAGATGATTCAAGATCGGCGGCGACGGCAAATGCGCCTTGGACATGACGTCGCTGAAAATGGCGAAGTGCTTTGCCGCGATTTCGCCGCCGCGAACAAAATAGTTTCGGACTTCCGGCGTCTCGGCGACCTGAGCGAAACCGACTAAGACCGTCCGGCTCGTGGCGTTGTTCTCCAAATTGTCGTGCAAATGGGCGATCTCGAGCGCCTGAAGCGGTCGGATTTGCCCCAAGAAACCGCTGAGGTAGCTTTCACTCCGCGCGAAATCGACCTGGTCCGGAACCGGAATGAACGGAGGTTTCGACAGATTGCTTTTATCTTCCAAAGCCGCATTAATGTCGATCATCAATTCGGCGGTGGAGCGCAGCACGTCAAAGTAAAATTCCCGAAGGTCTTTGCGGGTCACGAGCGGAACGGCGATGCCGTAAATGCTGAGTCCCGCCTTCGCGACGTACTTTAAATAATGAAGGTAAAATTCGTCCCCGAACAGCCGGGGCGCGTCGAGATTGACGTCCTGCTCCGAGAAGCCGAACGGCACCGGGTGCCCTTCTTCCTTCAGGACGTCTTTGACCGTTTGCGTGAATCGGGTCGCAAGATCGTACGACCGCTGAAGAATGTTCTTCACGTCTTCGTCTTCCACATGGCGAAGATAATAGCGCAACACGCAGACCGCCATGCTGTTGCCCATGTAGGTGGCCCAAAGCTTGCCCATCTCGGCGGATGTAAGTGGCTCTTTCGTCATCATCGGTAACCCCGCTCGCATCGTTGGATTTTCTTATAACTTCAACCAATTGCGCAAACATTATGTACCGACTCCCGAACGTTCCGCGAAACACAGGTTGAAGCGCAGCGAAGGCATGAAGTAAAATCTCTGTAAACCCTTACAATATGATAAGGAAGGGTTTCGCGCGATAAGGGGGGCTGAGAGTGAACTTCGCGACCGTCAACGAGCGTCTAGCCCGTCTGAAGCAGTCTCCGGCGGATCGCGTCGAGGCGTATTTGCGTTTCCTCTGCGATCGATACGACGTCGGCCTCAATTTGCATGACATCGCCGGAATCAGCGAAATGGACGAAAGATTGTCCGTCGTCTTCGCCCCGTATTTGTACCACAACAACCCGTTTTGCAATTATTTGAAGAAAAACGAAGCGGCGTTCCGCTCGTGCGCGCGAAGCAAAAATGTGCTCTGCCGCATGTGTTCCCGAACGGAGGAACCTTTCTACGGCTCGTGTTACATGGGCGTAGAAGAAATGCGCTTCCCGATCCGCTGGAACGGACGGCTGATCGCGTTTTTGTGCGTCGGGCAGTTTTGCTCCGACCCGCGGGCGGCGGACGAACGGCTGACCCGCCAAGCGGCGAAATACGGGCTGGACGCCGAAGAATTGAAAGATCGATACCGCGCGACGACGAAACCGCTGACGCTCGACGTGGAGGAGCTGCATGCGCATGTCGGCATGCTGTCGGAGTACATCGCGCTGCTGTACGAGAAATTTTTGCTGACGGCGCGGAGCGCGCAGAACATCGACACGGTCGCCGAGTCGCATAAGCGCAGCTACATCGTGCACCGCACGGTCGAATATATCAAGGAAAACTACATGTACCCGATCACGCTCAAAGCGCTCGCGAGCGGCAGCTACTGCAGCGAGGCGTACCTGAGTCATCTGTTCAAAGAGAAAACGGGGCAGACGATCACCGAGTACATTAACAAACTTCGCGTGCAAAGGGCGAAGCAGCTGCTCGACGTCACCTCCGTCACCGTCACCGACATCGCCCATCAGTGCGGTTTCAATGACTCCAACTATTTCGCCCGCGTATTCCGGCAGCACGTCGGCAAAAGTCCGAAGCAGTACCGCGAGCGGCGGCAATGAAAAACTCCCGGCGCGTCCGGGCTGTCGCCAGCCCGAGCCGTTCCGGGAGTTCGTCGTTCCTTGCGTCATTCCTTGTCGTATGCGCTCGTCGCTGCGCCTCCGCCCTGCCACAGCGCCTTCAGCGGCGTCATGTCGGCGCCGGGCACGTAATAATGGAAGCAGTTCGCGCTGATGTCGCCGAGCAGTTGCCGGCGAACCGGGTCGGCCCCGTCGAGCAGCTCCGGGGACGCCCGATGGTAATCGATCGGGCGCATCCATAACGGGCTATACCCGAGGAACAGCTGCCGCCGCGTATGCTGCGACCGATTCGGCGCGCCGGCATGCCACAGGTTTTGTCCGAATATAAACACGTCCCCCGGCTTTCCGCATACCTGCATTTCCCCTTCGATCGGCACGTTAACGTCTTGCTGCACGGGCTTGAAGCCGGGTTTGCGATGGCTGCCGGGAATAATTTTCGTATTGCCGCGGTTCGGCTCGCTCATATCGCTCAAAATATAGCACGCTTTCGCGTAATATAACGAGGTCAGGCCGCCGATCTGCGGGAACTGCGGATGCGGGCCGTCCTGATGCCAGTTGATGAAGCTGGCCGAATTCGTCTTCTCGTCGTTCGGGTTCGGCTTGCGCACGGTCAGATGGGAAATATGCAGCTGAATGTTGTAGCCGAGCAGGTTCACCATAATGGGAAGCACCGTCGGCTCGTCGATCAAGTCCAAAATTTCCGGCGCTTTCGCCGCCGAATGATAAATGTTGTAGCTGAGGCTCTCCTCTTCCGCTTCGAGCAGCCGATCGACGGCGGCGTTGACCCGTTCCACCTTCTCCGGCGAAAGCACGTTCCTCAAAACCAAGTATCCGTCCTCGTGAAATTGCCTCGTCAGCGCGGCGATGTCGAGCGTTTGCTGCGTCATCCAATCGTTCCTCCCATCGAAGTATCGAAGTTTGACTTCATCTTACGGGGAAGAGGCTGTACCGCGCCTTCACTCTGTTTCGGCGAAATAGCATTTTTTTTAGCTTCGTCGCGGATTTGAAAGCATCTCCGATTTTTATAAGGCGCCAAGGCCGCCGTCGCTCGGTTTTGAAAGGAAAGCCGATACTCGAAATTTACTCCGGCGCCGGACCGGCATACGCTGTTGATGCAGAGGGTTGACGACTACTGGATAAAAAGGATGAGTGCGATGAACAAAGGCGGCGTGAAAACGTGCAGTACGCTGCTCGCCGAATATTTGGAAAAACCTTCGCAGGTGTCGAATCCGACGAAGCTGACGTTCCAAGGGGTCGGAGCGAACGACGTCTATAATATTACGGCTCCTTTCCTCGACGAAGGCGAGCTCGTTATCGCGGGGCGCGTCGAAGCGAGGGACAGCGAGCATTCGCAGGTCGTGTTCTTCGTCGAGCGGGACGGCGTCTGGGTGCCGCGCGAAGGCGCGCCGACGCTGAAGCTGCAGGATCCGTTCTATACGAAAATCGGACGCAAGCTCGTGCTCGGCGGCGTACAAATTTATCCGCATCCGGAGCGGGAAGGCATGCTCGCTTGGCGGACGGTGTTTTATCAAGGGGGTTCCGTCGCGGAGCTGGAGCCGTTCTTCACGGGTCCCGACGGGATGAAGGATTTGCGCCTCGTCGAGCTCGCGGACGGCGGCATCGGCGTCTTTACGCGGCCGCAGGGGAAGAAAGGAGGCCGCGGCAAAATCGGCTTCGCGCGCGCCGCGAGCCTGAAGGACGTGACGCTTAAGCTGATCGAGGAGGCGCCGCTCTTCCCGGAGCAATTCACCGATGAAGAATGGGGCGGCGTCAACGAGGCGCATGTGCTGAGAAACGGCAAAGTCGGCTGTCTCGGACATATCGCCTGCTTCGACGCGGCGGGCGACAGGCATTATTATCCGATGGTATTCGCGATGGACCCGATCCGCGGCAGCTGCTCCGACATCGAGCTGATCGCCGTTCGCGATCGGTTCCTCCCGGGCGCGGCGAAGCGCAGCGACTTGCGCGACGTCGTGTTCAGCGGCGGACTGATCCGCCATGCCGACGGCACCGCGGATTTGTATGCCGGCATCAGCGACGCGGAAGCGCATCGCATCACCATCCCCGATCCGTTCTTACGATTCGAATCATAAGGAGCTGTTACAATCAATGCGCGTGTACCGATACGAAGAAAACCCGATCATCGCCCCGTCGGATGTGCCGCCGTACCACGACGGATTCGAAGTGATCGGCGCGTTCAACGCGGGCGTGGCGACGTACAACGGCGAAACGCTGCTCCTCCTCCGCGTCGCGGAGCGCCCGATTTCCGAAAACCCGGACATCGTCAAAGCCCCGGTCTACGACCCGGACACCGGCGCGCTCGACATCGTCGAACTGCGCCGAGACGACGAGCGATACGATTTTTCCGACCCGCGGGTCATCCGGGACGTGCGGCAGAGCGTCGGCTTTGCCTACCTGACGTCGATATCGTACATCCGGATCGCGCGCAGCGCGGACGGGAGACGATTCACGATCGACGATGCTCCGTTCGTCTACCCGTCGAACCGTCTCGAGACGTTCGGCATCGAAGATCCGCGCGTGACGCAAATCGGGGACACGTACTACGTGTATTTCTCCGCCGTGTCCCCGGTCGGCATCGGCGAGGCGATGGTGTCCACGAAAGATTTCAAGACGTACGAGCATCACGGGATGATTTTCGGTCCCGACAACAAAGACGTCCTCATCTTCCCGGAGCGGATCAACGGCAAATATTACGCGCTGCACCGCCCCACGACGAAGAGCACCGGGCATCCCGAAATGTGGATCGCCGAATCGGACAACCTGCTGTACTGGGGCAACCATAAGCATCTGCTCGGCTTGCGTCCCGGCATGTGGGACGGCGGACGAATCGGCGGCGGCGCCGTGCCGTTCCGCACCGAGCGCGGCTGGCTGGAGCTGTACCACGGGGCGACGCCGGATCACCGCTACTGCATGGGGGCGGCGCTGCTCGATCCGGACGATCCGACGAAGGTGATCGCGCGGTCGGCCCGGCCGATTCTCGAGCCTGAAGCGGATTACGAGAAGAACGGGTTTTTCGGCGGCGTCGTGTTCTCGTGCGGCGTCGTCGTCGACGGGGACGTCGTCCGCATGTATTACGGGGCGGCGGACACGTCGATGGCCTGCGCGGAGCTCAGCCTGAACGATATTTTGGAAGGTTTAACCGATGTCGATGTGTGAGGCTTAAAGAAAGATTTGAAAGCGCCAGAACCGGCAGCGGTTTTTGGCGCTTATTCGCGCGCCGCTCCGCCTGCAGCCCCGGGAGGAATCGGATGGGCATTGATTGCGAAGGATATGTTCCTGTAAGATAGGTGGATGCAGGGGGGAGCGATATGATTTTCAATCGGATCAAACATTACCGCGTGTACCGCAGACTGGTGCTTTCCTACGTCTTGCTCGTCACCGTGACGGTGTTCGTCGTATGCGCGATTTTGTATGCGCTTTTTTCGTCGCGCGCCGTGCAGGAAATCGACCGCTCGTCTCGGGAGATGCTGTCGCAGGTCAGCTATACGGCCGATGTCGTGTATACGCAAATTCACGATATTTCGTACCAATTGCTGAACGACAACCGAATCGTCTCGTTCATGTACGCGAAGGAAAGCAATAAACAGATCGATTATAACGCGAGTCTGCTGCTGACCGCGGTGCAGAGCATTTACCCGTTCATCGCGGACATCAGCCTTTACAATTTCGAGAACGGCGCTTACATCGATACGGCCGGGCTGCCGCCGCAGCGGTTCGAGGCGGAGGAGCGGTCCAACCAAGGCGGCTATTTGGCCTTCTACCCGCGCAAAGCCGAGCTCGCGAACCGGGAGCCGCTCCATTTGCTCACGTTCCGGTTTTTCCCCGAGCATTCGCTGAGCGAGTCGCCGCAATCGGCGATCGTGCTGGACCTAAGAGAATCGTATATCCAAAATACGATGAGCCGCATCGGCGCTTCGCTGCGCGACGCGAGCAATTTCGTCATGAGCTCGGAAGGCGTCGTGCTGTCGCACTCGAATCCGGCGTATTTCATGGAAAACTTCCGCGATCGAGATTATGTGCAGGACATCCTGGAGTCGGGCGAACCGCAGGGCAGCTTCGTGCGAAGCATCGACGGCCGCAAGCAGCTCGTCGCGTACGTCAAATCGGACACGATCGACTGGTACTTCGTCAGCGTGCGGCCGTACGACCAGCTGCTCTCGAATTTGTACGAGTTGCGCAACTGGACGCTGCTCATCGGCCTCACGCTGATCGTCGCCGGTGCGGCGTTGTCACTGCTGCTCACCGGCAATATTTACAACCCGATCAAGACGCTCGTCGACCGCGTCAGCGAACGCCGATCCGAAGACGCGAAGCGCTCGCTGCTCCGGCTGGACGAATATCAGCTGCTGTCGGAGGCGTTCGAGCATAACGAAGCGTCCGAACGGACGCTGAAATCGACGCTGAGCCGATCGTCTCAAGCGCTGAAGAACAGTTATTTGCAGCATCTCATCAAAGGAAACCGGACCGACTACGCCGTGCCGGCCGAAATCGAACGCGAATGGCGCGAGCGGCTGCGCGGGCCGTATTTCGCCGTCGTGCTGCTGAACATCGACGGCGCGGCGGCGTTCCGCCAAAAGTATAATGCGTTCGACCGCGGCCTCATCCGGTTCGCGATTGGCAACATCGCGCTGGAACAGCTGAGCGCGTCGTTCATCGCCGACCGGGTCGCCGCCGAGGATGACGAGACGGCGTTCATCTTGCAGTCGGATCGCGCGGCGCTCGGCGACCGTATCTATTTGGTGCTGTCCGAAGTGCAGGATACGATTCGCCGATTTTACGGTTTGTCCGTGTCGGCGAGCATCGGGGACATGACGTCGTCGCTGGACGATGTGCATGTGTCCTATCAAACCGCCCGTTCGTACATGAACAACCGGTTTTTCTACGGCCCCGGCTCGGTGCTGGACGCCTCCAAAGCGCCGGACGCCGATCGCGCGCCGGCGAAATACCCGGGCAATCTCGAGAAGAGCTTGCTCGAAGACGTCAAGCTCGGCAACCGGAAGGCGATCGAAGGCGACGTCGCCGCGTGGATCGCCTTCATCGCCAGCGCCAATTACGAACAAGCGATGCAGTACACGACATTTTTGCTGCACGCGGTCATTCGAGAGTTCGAACCGATTCTCGACGTCTGGAGCATCGATCCCAACGAGCTGTACCGCGATCTCGACGCCGTGCAGCGGGTCGAAACGGTGGACGACTTGGAGCAGCTGCTGCTCGGTTTCTGCAACCGGATTGTGACGATCGCGGAGGAATCGCGCAACAACGCGGCCGCCGTCAAGAACGAACAGCTGATCGAGGACGTGAAGCGGTTTCTCGAAGAGCGGCATGCCGATCCGACGCTGTCGCTCGAGCTGGCCGCGGAGAAGGCGGGCCTGTCGTCCGGCTACCTCGGCAAGCTGTTCAAGTCGGTGACGGGCGCGACGTTCAACGAATACGTCACCCACATCCGTATGGAACGGGCGAAAACGTTGCTAATCGAAACGCAGGATACCGTCGCGCAAATCGGCGAGAAGGTAGGCATCTACAACGTTCCGTACTTTACGACGTTGTTCAAGAAAAAGTTCGGCATCACCCCGACCCAATTCCGGGAGCACGGGCGGAAAACGTAACGGAGAGCCGGCGCCGGCATAGTCGGGCGGCGGAATGCGGAAAATCCGCGTTCCGCCGCCTTTTTTTTGCGCGTCCGCATCGCCTTTTTAGAAGAAGAACCGGATTTTATAAGCGCCGAATTCCCCGGATTGAAAGGGGAACGGATAGTCGAAATTTACGGCGGACTTATGCCGCGGGTAAGCTTAGGGCAGACGAACGAGAAAGGCAGACGAGAGGTGAGGCGATTGAAAACGAGAAAGGGCTTTCTATACGAGATTTCGAGAAACCGCTTTTCCTATTTGCTGATTTTGCCCGCGATGGCGTACGTGTTCGTATTCTCCTATATGACGTACCCGTACCTGCTGATCGCGTTCCAGCAATTCAATTACCGGAAAGGCATCTTGGGCAGCGAGTGGGTGGGTCTCCGCAATTTCGAGTTTTTCTTCAAAAGCAGCGAGGCGGCCGTCATCATGTGGAACACGATCAAGCTGAACCTGCTGTTCATCGGCTTCGGCACGGTGTTCGCGGTGGCGATCGCGATTTTGTTCAACGAGGTGCGAAGCCGCCTGTTCCAAAAGCTGACGCAGACGACGATGATTTTCCCGAATTTTCTCTCGTGGATCATCGTCAGCTACATGATGTACGGCCTCTTCTCGACGGACTTCGGCCTTATCAACCAAGCGCTCGAGAAGCTCGGCGCGGAGCCCGTCAACTGGTACACGAAGGCGGACGCGTGGCCGTGGATATTGGTCGGGATGAAAATTTGGAAGGAAGCGGGAATGGGCTCGATCATCTACCTCGCCGCCATTACCGGCATCGACCATTCGCTGTACGAATCGGCGGACATCGACGGCGCCTCCCGCTGGCAAAAAATCGTCGGCATCACGCTGCCGCTGCTCGCGCCGACGATCGCCATCCTGACGCTGCTGAATCTTGGCAAAATTTTCTACGGCGATTTCGGCATGATTTACGCGATCATCGGCGACAACGGCGTGCTGTATCCGACGACCGACGTCATCGACACGTACGTGTTCCGCGCGCTGCGCCAAATCGGCGATCCGTCCAACGCGGCGGCCGTCGGGCTGTTCCAGTCGACCGTCGGCTTCCTGCTCGTATTCATAGCGAACTGGGTCACGCGCAGATGGTTTAAGGAAGGGGCGTTGTATTAATGCGAACTTATAGACGCTTCGACGCCGCGTCGGCCGGCATTCACTTGTTTCTGTTGCTGTTCTCGGTGTTGTGCGTGCTGCCGATGGCGCTGACGTTCATCGTGTCGATCACCGACGAGAGCGCGCTGATCCGCAACGGGTACAGCTTGTTCCCCGAACGGTTCTCCTTGGAAGCGTATCGGACGCTGTACAACAGCGCCGACGTGCTGCTGCGCAGCTACGGCGTGACGATCTTCGTCACGGCGGCCGGCTCGCTCGCGGCGGTCGTCATTACGACGATGGCGGCGTACACGCTGTCGAATCCGAACGTGAAATACCGGAACCATTTGAACCTGTACTTTTTCGTTACGATGCTGTTCAGCGGCGGGATCGTGCCGTGGTATATCATCTGCCACAAGCTCGGCTTCACGGACAACGTATTCGCGCTGATCGTGCCGAACCTGATGTTCAACGCGTTCAATATGTTTCTTGTGCGCAACTTCATGGACGCGCTGCCGGGAGCGCTGCGGGAATCCGCGTATATCGACGGCGCCAACGACATGCGCATCGCGTTCCAAATTTATTTGCCGCTGTCGGTGCCGGTGCTGGCCACGGTCATGCTCTTCTACGCGCTGGCGTACTGGAACGACTGGTTTAACGCGATCATGCTCGTCGACAACAAAGATTTGTATCCGCTTCAATACGTGCTGTTTAAAATTCGCTCCAATATCGAAATGCTAAGCATGATTCCGAACGGGGCGAACACGGGTCAGTACACGCCGCCGGCGGAATCGTCGAAGATGGCGACGGTCATCGTCACCGTCGGGCCGATCGTGTTCCTGTATCCGTATTTGCAGCGTTACTTCGTGAAAGGGCTCGTCGTCGGATCGGTCAAAGGGTAATCGCGGCATTGCTATAATCCTCGTGAGAGGTTATATAGAAAATAAGCGTAAGGAGAGGGTCAAGATGAAAAAAAGGTCGGTCATGCTTACAGGTTTGGCTCTGATCGTAGCAAGCGCCGCGTCGGCGTGCAGCGGCGGGGGAAGCGGCGGCTCCAGCGCCGGCGAGGGCGGTTCTTCGACCCCTTCGGGCGGCGCGTCCGAAGGCGGAGCGAAGACGGAACAGGCCGTGACGCTGAAATACGTGCTGCCGGGCTCGGAGCCGAAGGAATGGCAGGCGGTCAAAGAAGCGGTCAACGCGAAGCTGCTCGCGGACGGCGTCAACGTACAGATCGAGAAAGAGTATATCGACTGGGGCGCGTGGGAGCAGAAAATTAATCTGAAGCTGTCCACGGAAGACGACATGGACATGTTCCACGTCATGAACGATTGGATCTCGCTCGCGAACTATATCGGCCGCGGCGCCGTGAAAGATATTACGCAAGAAATCGAGCAGTACGGCCCGAATTTGAAGAAAGCGATTCCGGATTCCGTCTGGAGCGGCGTCCGCAAAGACGGCAAGACGTACGCGATTCCGGCGTACTGGTACGAGCCTGCGGTCGACGGTTCCTTCACCGCGAACCGCATACTTTTAAACAAAGCGGGCATCGCCGACGTGCCGAAAACGCAGGAAGAGATGCTCGAAAGCATGGAGAAGGTCATGAATGTCGTCGACAGCGCGACCAAGCCGTATTTGCCGATTCGCGGCGGCTTGCGCGACCCGAGCGACGTGCTGCATCGAGCGTACGATTCCTATCCGTTCGCGGTGAAAGACAAAATCGCCTACATCGGGAACGACGGCGTCGTGAAGAACTGGGCGGAGACGGAAGAATTCAAGCGCGACGCGGCGTTCTTCCGCACGGCGTACGAGAAAAAGCTGACGAACCCGGACATTCTCGTCGTGAAGCAGGAGCAGCTCGACAAGCAAATTATTAGCGGCAATTATACGTTCCTCTTCGGCACGCCGAACAACGCCGACGAAATGAAGAAGACGTACCCGGACATGAAGGACGAAGATTTCACGCTGCAGCGCCTGAATCCGGAGAAACCGCATTACCGGATGTTCAACGCGAAGAACGTCAACGTCGTCGCGGCCGGCAGCCAGCATCCGGAAGCGGCGGTCAAATTCCTCAACTGGCTGTACGCGAATCAGGAAAACTACGACTTGTTCATGTACGGCATCGAAGGCAAGACGTACACGAAAGTCGGCGACCGCGGCCTCGAGTACATCCTCGGCCCGGACAACGCGGTGCTGTACGCGCAGGACGAATGGATGATCGGCAACCTGAACTTCATCCGGTTCAGCCCGAAGCTGCTCGGCGCGCAGAAGGCGCTGTACGAAGCGGATCCGAACGCAGAGACGTTCTACGCCGCGGACTTCTTCTTCGACCCGAGCGCGGTGAAGGCGGAAATGGCGAACGTGCAGGCCGTGTACACCTCCGACATTATGCCGATCTACGACGGCGTCGTGCCGTACGAAGGCCATATCGACGCGGCGCTCGACAAGCTGAAGGCGGCCGGCATCGACAAAGTGATCGCCGAATACCAAAAGCAGCTTGACGCTTACAAGGCGTCGCTCGGAAAATAAACGCGCAGGTCTGCCTCGGGGATGCATCTCCGGGGCAGCCGCATTTCTCGCTGGGGGATACGCGATGATCGTTGAAACCATTAGCATTCAAGGGAGCGGCGCTTGGAACGAGGACGCTCTCGTCAGTCGTACGGAGCGGGGCGTGTACGCCGTCGTGGACGGCGCCACGTCGCTCGTGCCGTTCGCGGGCGCCGGGGGCGAAACCGGCGGTTATCTCGCCGCGCGAATCGTCGCCGAGCTGCTCGACGAAGGGGCTCCGGCGGCGGACGAGCCGCTGCGCGAGCGGTTGATCGCCGCGAATCGGCGGCTGCGCGAGGCGATGGAGCGGGAGGGGATCGATCCGTCGCGCAAGGAAGCGCTGTGGAGCGCCGCGGCGGTCGTCGTGCGCGTCCGCGAGCGGAGCGTCGAATACGCGCAGGCGAGCGACTGCATGCTGGCGGCGCTGTACGCCGACGGCTCCGTTCGCGTCGTGACGCGCGACCAGAACGCCCCGATCGACCGGGAGACGCTGCGCCTGTGGGCGGAAGGGGCGGCGGGCGGACAGCGCGATCGATCGGAGCAGTGGCGCGGCGTCCTGCCGCAAATCGTCGACGGGCGCCGGCGGACGAACACCGATGCGGGTTACGCGGTGCTCAACGGCGACCCCGCCTTCGACGATTACGTCGAGCACGGGTCGATCAACCGGATCGGCCTTAAGGCGCTGCTGCTCATGTCCGACGGGCTGTACGTCTGCAAGCCGGCCGGCGAAGAGCCGTTCGACGCGGCGGAGACGCTGCGGATGGTCGCCGGGATGGGGCTGAAGCCGTTCGTCGAATGGCTGATCCGGCGGGAGGAGAGCGACCCGGACGGCCGGTTGTACCCGCGGGTGAAGACGTCCGACGATAAAACGGCCGTTTGGATTCAATTTTAACGCGCTCGAACCATGCACCGCCGAACGGTCTCCGCGCCGATTCGGCGGTGTTTGCGTTATTCCCTGCCGCCCGATTCCATAGCCAGGATCGACGGAATAGAGTAGAATCTTTAAAGATGGACGAGAAGACTGCGAGAAGACTGCAACAAAATTTTCGTATGGCGCGTCTGAAAGGATGCAAGAAAGGGGGACCCCATCTTGGTGGAGCAACATCTGATCAGAGCCGCTCAATCGGGCGATCGCGACGCCCTGATCGCGCTGCTGCGCGAGATTGAGACGCATGTATACCGTACGGCATACTACATCCTGAATAACGAACAAGATGCCATGGACGCGGCGCAAGAAGCGCTGATCCGCATTTATACCAAAATAGGTTCTTACGAGGAAAAGGCCCAATTCAAAACGTGGGTGCAGCGCATCGTCACCAATATTTGCATCGATAAATTCCGCCGCGCGAAAGCGTCGGTGTCGATCGAAGAGCACAACATGGTGTTTCCTACGGAAAACAACGTCGAGGAGGAAGTTATGTCTTCCTACGCGGCGCAAGATATCCGGGAGGCGATTCAGCGGCTCCCCGAGCACCATCGGACGGTCGTGGTGCTCCGGTATTTGCAGGATTTCTCTTACACCGAAATTGCGGACTCTCTCGGGCTGCCCCTCAATACGGTGAAGTCGTATTTGTTTCGGGCCAGGCGACAGCTACAAACGCTCCTTAAGGAGTATCAGAAAGGCGGTGTTCGGTGATGAATTGCGAAGAGGTGATGGAACTGATGCAGAGACACCTAGACGGCGATTTGAACGGCGACGAGCATAAGAAGCTGTCGGACCATCTCGAATCGTGCCCGGATTGCGCCGAGATGATGGAACGTCTCCTTCAAATTGATAACGATTTGGCGAATTTGCCCAAAGTCGCTCCGAGTGTCAGCCTCGTCGATTCGATTCTTCCGCGCCTGCAGGAGATCGATGCGGCCGCGGGCGAATGGAACCGAGTGCGCGACGAAGCGGCGGCGCGCGCGCCGGAACGGCCGGCACGGCCGTGGTACGCCCGTGGAGCGTTCGCGCGCATCGGCGGCGCGGCTGCGGCGGCTGCGGTGCTGGGCGTATTGATCGTGAACGGTCTCTCTGATTCGTTCGGCGGCGCCGGCGGCTCGACCGAAGAATCGACGGCCGCGAACGAAGCCGCGTCGTCGATGATGGCCGCCGACACGGCGGCGCCGGCGGCGGAGAGCTCCGCTGCGGCCGGGGGCGCGACGATGAGCATCGCGTCGGCGCCGGAAGCGCCGGCGGACGGCGCGCGGCACGACGCTGCGGCCGAGCGCGGGACTCCGGTCGACGTCGCGGAGGCGCCTTCCGACAAAGCGTCGAACGACGCGTTCGCCGCTCCCGCCCCAAAGTCTGAAGCCGAAGGGACGCAGGGCGTCACCGGAGGCGGGACGAACGGAGCGGTTGGCGCAGGCGCCCCGACGCCCGAGCCTTCGCCGGAAGCGCCAGGGTTGGAGGAAGGGCCGAAGTACGGCATCGCCGCGGGCCCGTTCGATCACGCGGAGACGCAGGATCAATACGGCGAGCCGCTTCGCTCCGAGGACGGGACGTATTCGGCCGAGGTGAAGCGGTTCGAGGACGGAACGGCGGCGGTCGCGGTCATTTGGGCCGACGGGGAATACGTTTCGCCGCATCGATGGACGGAGCCGATCGAGCTCGTCGGATGGGACGGAGCGACGCTGACGTACCGCGTAACGGCCGAGAACGGCGTGCGTACGTTCGCGATCGACGCCGCGGAGGGCAAGGAAGCCGAGGCGAAAGCCGATTCGGCGCCCGAACCGTCGTCATCGGCGGCGCCTTGATGCACACCTTGCGCGCCGGTTGCGTATAGTAATACTGAACAACGACGAATGGTCCCAGCCGCTGATATATCCACCGCGGAGGAAGGGTCCTAGGGCTTCCTTCCGGTGTTTATATAGATGTGATGGGACGAAGGGATCGCGAAAGGCGGCTTGCCGCTTTGACGCGATCCCTTTGTTGTTTTACTATGTTAAGAGATAAGAAGAGGGAAACCACTGGAAGCGCGGACGGGGGAGCGGACATGGATTACAAGCAAGCCGCCCGAGAATGGTCGCAGGGGACGATTCGGCCGGTTTACATACTGTATGGGACGGAAACGCACATCATGGGAGAGTGGCTCGAGCTGCTGACGGCCACGGCGCTGGACGCGGAGACGAAGGATTTCGCCTTCAGCCGGTACGATTTGACGGAGACGCCGCTCGAGACGGTGCTGGAGGACGCGGAGACGCTGCCGTTCCTCGCGCCTCGTAAGCTCGTAGTCGCCTCGAACGCTCATTTTCTGACCGGCGGCCGCGACCCGTCGAAGGCGGAGCATAAGCCGGAGGCGCTGCAGTCGTACGCCGCCCGTCCCGCGGAGCATGCGATTTTGGTGTTGACGGTGCCCGCCGAGAAGCTGGACGAACGGAAGAAAGTCGTCAAGTCGCTGAAGGAGTCGGCCGTCGTGCTGCCGTTCGCGCCGCTCGGCCCGGCCGAGCTGCAGCAGTGGATCGCGAAGAAAGCCGCGGGCCGCGGCGTGCGCATCGAGCCCGACGCGGCCGAGGCGCTGCTCGCCCGCGTCGGCGGCAGCTGCGCGACGCTGGCGTCGGAGATCGAGAAGCTGGCCTTGTTCGTCGGCCAAGGGGGCGCCATTCGAACGGAGCATATCGAGTCGCTGTCGATCCGCACGCCGGAGCAGAACGTGTTCCAGCTCGTCGAAGAAATCGCGAAGCTGCGGCCGGAGCGGGCGATGACGATTTTGCACGACTTGCTCAAGGAGAAGGAGGAGCCGATCAAGCTGCTCGCGCTCATCGCCCGGCAGTTCCGGATGATGCTCGGCGCGAAGGAGCTGGCGAAGCAGGGCTTCTCGCAGCAGCAAATCGCTTCGCAGCTCGGCGCTCATCCGTACGCGGTCAAGATCGCGGGCGAGCAGGCGAAACGGTTTCGCACGGAAACGCTGGAGCGGCTGATGAAGGAGCTGGCGGACCTCGATCTCGCGATGAAGAGCGGCTCGATCGACAAGACGCTGGGCCTCGAGCTGTTCATTTTGCGGCTCGGGGCGGCCGCGGCGTCGGCGGCGCGGTAACGCGCGCCGGCGCTTCCGCCGGCTCGTAGTAAGGCATACAAAAAGGGGCTGCCCGAGTCTGGATAGACTCAAGGGCAACCCCTTTGTTCGTTCGCGAACGGAATTAAGCTTTTGCAGCCAACTCGTTTACTTTCTTCGCCAAGCGAGATTTCTTCCGAGCTGCGGCGTTTTTATGAATTAATCCCTTCGTTACCGCCTTATCGAGCTTCTTGGTTGCGTTCAGGAGGGCTTCTTTTGCCTTCTCCACGTCGCTTTGCGTGAGAGCCGATTCCGCTGTTTTTACAGCTGTGCGCAGAGCGGATTTTTGGGACGCGTTGCGAAGGCGACGCTTCTCGCTTTGTTTAACGCGCTTTTCTGCGGATTTAATATTAGGCATGCCGTTTCACCTCCTTGACAGACAACCGGGCAGGGTGTTCCAAAGTCAACTTTTCATATTATAGCTTGGGCGCTTCGAAAAATCAACTCTTTTCGCGATTCGCTCGTCCGCGGGGTGCATAAGGCGCTTTCGGAAGCAGCAAACTACGGAAAGACTGTTCGTAGGAAGGATGCGATGGGAGCATGAGTTTGGACTTGAGCGCATATTCGGTGCGGACCGACCTCGCCGTCGAAGCCCGCGAAATGGCGACGCAGCGGGATCGGATTGCGATTCCCGGCGTCGACTCGGAGACGTACGAAGAGGACGGCATTTATGTGACGAAAATCGACATTTCGTCGGAGGAGGGGGCGAACGCCCTCGGCAAACGCCCCGGCCATTATTTGACGATCGAGGTGCCTGGACTGCGCCATAAGGATTCGAAGCTGCAGGACCGGGTGGCCACGTTGTTCGCGAAGCATTTCGAATCGTATTTGGAAAAGGCGGGCATCGGCAAAGACGCGAAGGTGCTGATCGTCGGTCTCGGCAACTGGAACGTCACGCCGGACGCGCTGGGGCCGATCGTCGTGGAGAACGTGATGGTGACGCGCCATTATTTCGAGCTGATGCCGGATCAGGTGGCGCCGGGCTATCGCCAGGTGAGCGCGGTGGCGCCGGGCGTGCTCGGCATTACGGGCATCGAGACGAGCGAAATCGTGCAAGGCATCGTCGAGAAGTCGAAGCCGGACCTCGTCATCGCGGTCGACGCCCTCGCGTCCAAAGCGCTGGAGCGGGTCAACACGACGATTCAGATCGCGGATACCGGCATCCATCCGGGCTCCGGCATCGGCAACAAGCGCAAAGGCGTCACGAAGGAGTCGCTGGGCGTACCGGTCATCGCCATCGGCGTGCCGACCGTCGTCTACGCGTCGACGATCGTCAACTCCACGATCGAGCTGCTGTCGCAAAACTTCGGCAAGCAGACGGAGAACACGAACGCGATCCTCGGCATGCTGCCGAGCATGACGGAGCAGGACCGGCTCGGCATGGTGCGCGAGGTGCTGAACCCGCTCGGGCACGACCTGCTCGTCACGCCGAAGGAGATCGATCAGTTTATCGAAGACATCGCCAACATTATCGCCAGCGGATTGAACGCTGCTTTACACGAAGCGGTCGACGTCAACAACGTTTCTGCTTATACGCACTAGGCGCTCAGCGCGCACGTCCGCGCCGCCGCGCGATCCGGCCGTCCCCGGAATCGCCGGCGGCTTTTCGCGTCCGATTCTATTTTTCGGTTCTATTCTCTCGCAGTGTTCATAGAGTAGAAGTACCGGTAGATTGAGAGAGCGGCGAGCGTCGTTTCCGCTTGAGCGGGACCGCGCGCCGATAAGGGAGGAACCGAACGATGAATAAACTCGGGATGCGCCTAGCGACGGCGTTAGTGACGGTATGCGTCGGGATCGGCACGGTCGGGGCGGCGAGCACGCGCGCGCCGGAACCCCCTTTGTCGTCGATAGGACAAGCCGCCGCGTTCGTGACGGGCACGATCGCGGCCGGCATGAAGCTGGACATGCCCGGCATCGAGCCGGGCCTCGGCACGACGCTGCTGGCGTCGAAGAAGGAGAGCGGCGCCGCGTCCGAGGCGCCTGCGGAAGGCGGCGTCGCGGATGCCGCCCCGGACGCGGCATCGAGCGCCGGCGCCGGAGACGTCATGGGGCCGCCGGCGCCGGAGGAGGCCGCTTCGGCCGGCGACAGCGCAGCGAAGCCGGCTGCGGAGGCCGCGGGCGAAGCGAAACCGGCCGCCGCCGACGCGGTCGCCGCGGGGACGGAGCGGAAGCTGGCGTTCATTTATCATTCGCATAACCGAGAGTCGTGGCTTCCGGAGCTGAAGGGAACCGGCAAGGACCAGCCCGCCGAGGCGTTCGACGCGGACGTCAACGTGACGCTGCTCGGCGAGCGTCTGCGCGATCGGCTGGAGGAGCGAGGCGTCGGCGCCGTCCACTCGGATACCGACTACAATACGGCGGTGCCGAGCTTCAACTACAACTACTCGTACAAATATTCGAAAACGACCGTCCGCGAGGCGCTCGCCGTACATAGGGAACTTGTGTACCTCATCGACATTCACCGCGACTCGCAGCGCCGCAAACAGACGACGGTGTCCATTGACGGCAAGGACTACGCCCGGCTCTATTTTATCGTGGGACAAGGCAACCCGAATTGGAAGGAGAACGAGGCGCTCGCAAGGCGCCTCCACGAAGCGCTGGAGCGCAAGTTCCCGGGCTTGTCCAAAGGAATTTTGTCCAAAAGCAAAAAGCACGGGAACGGCGAGTATAATCAGTCGCTGTCGTCGGGAAGCCTGTTGATCGAGATCGGCGGCGTGGACAATTCGCTGGAAGAGAGCTACCGGACGGTCGACGCGCTCGCCGCGGTGCTCGCCGAGATGGCGATGGACGAGAACGGCGTCCGGGTCGCGGGGCGCGCGGACGGCGGCGAAGCCGGCGACGCGAAGGATGGGAGCAAGGCGTAACGCTGCGACAGTCGTCGGAAGGAGGGACCTTGAATGAACGCGTGGGGAACGAAGGCGTTGATGGCCGTCGTGCTTGCGATCGTTTGCGTATTCATCGGCATCGAAATCGCCGCGATGGGCATCGAGCGCGTGCAAGGCCCGCTGCTTGCCGGGGAACCGGCCGGCGCCCGCACGCCGATCGCCGTCTTCGGCGGCGGTTCGCCAGCGAAGGATGCCGCGCAGGCGGGACCGGGCGAAGGCGCGGCGTCGACCGCCGCGGCCGGCGCCTCCGCGGGTACCGCCGGCGCTGCGAGCGCCTCTGCGGGCACTGCCGGCTCCTCTGCGGGCACTGCGGGCGCTGCGGGCGCTGCCGCAGCCGGCGACGTCGAGCCGTCGAGCCTCATTTACCGCTTCTCCCTCTGGCTCGGCGACACGCTGCGCTACGTTGCGAAAGGCGTTCTGCGCTTCATCGCCGCCGTGTTCGACGCCGTCATTCATTGACGCTTTGCCGTATGCCCTCGCTGCTGATATAATAGTGAGGATATACGGCTATTTCGACGGGGTGACTTATGTCTACGATGGATTCGCGGCAAAGCAAAGTTCGCAATTTTTGTATCATCGCCCATATCGACCATGGGAAATCGACGCTTGCCGACCGTATCCTGGAATATACGGGCGCGGTGCAGCAGCGCGAGATGCAGGAGCAGCTGCTCGACCAAATGGACCTGGAACGGGAGCGCGGCATCACGATCAAGCTGCAGGCCGTCCGGCTTCAATATAAAGCCGACGACGGCGAGACGTATACGCTCAATTTGATCGATACGCCCGGACACGTCGACTTTACGTACGAGGTGTCCCGCAGCCTCGCGGCTTGCGAAGGGGCGCTGCTCGTCGTCGACGCGGCGCAGGGCATCGAGGCGCAGACGCTGGCGAACGTGTACCTGGCGCTCGACAACAATTTGGAAATTCTGCCGGTCATCAATAAGATCGACCTGCCGAGCGCGGAGCCGGAGCGCATCCGCCAAGAAATCGAGGACGTCATCGGTTTGGACGCGAGCGACGCGGTGCTCGCCTCCGCGAAGGCGGGCATCGGCATTAAAGACATTCTTGAGCAAATCGTGAAAAAGGTGCCGCCGCCTACAGGCGATGCGGAGAAGCCGACGAAGGCGCTCATTTTCGACTCCCACTATGATCCTTATAAAGGCGTCATCGTGTACGTGCGCGTCATGGACGGAGTCATCAAGGCCGGCTCCAAAATCCGCTTTATGGCGACCGAGAAAGAATTCGAGGTTATCGAGGTCGGCGCGTTCAAGCCGAAGATGGCGAGCGTGGACGAGCTGCGCGCCGGCGACGTCGGCTTCGTCGTGGCGGGCATCAAGAACGTGAAGGATACGCGCGTGGGCGACACGATCACCGACGCGAAAAACCCGGTGAAGGAGCCGCTGCCGGGCTACCGCCGCATCAACCCGATGGTGTTCTGCGGCTTGTATCCGATCGACACGGCCGACTACGCGGAGCTGCGCGAAGCGCTCGAGAAGCTCGAGCTGAACGACGCGTCGCTGCGGTACGAGCCTGAGACGTCGCAAGCGCTCGGCTTCGGGTTCCGCTGCGGCTTCCTCGGCCTGCTGCACATGGAGATCATCCAGGAGCGGATCGAGCGCGAGTTTAACATTCCGATGCTGACGACGGCACCGAGCGTCGTGTTCAAAGTGTTCCTGACGGACGGCACCGTCCTCGACATCGACAACCCGTCCAACATGCCGGAGCAGCAAAAGATCGACCATATCGAAGAGCCGTACGTGAAGGCGTCGATCATCGTGCCGAAGGACTTCGTCGGCCAAATTATGGACCTGTGCCAAAACAAGCGCGGCGACTTCATCGATATGCAGTATCTCGACGCGACGCGCGTGACGCTCATTTATGACATTCCGCTGTCGGAAATCGTGTACGATTTCTTCGACCAGCTGAAGTCGCGGACGAAAGGATACGCGTCGTTCGACTACGAGGTATCGGGCTACAAGCGTTCGAACCTCGTCAAGATGGACATTTTGCTGAACAACGAGAAGGTCGATGCGCTGTCGTTCATCGTGCATAGAGATAACGCGTACAACCGCGGCAAAATTTTGTGCGAAAAGCTGAAGGACATCATTCCGCGCCAAATGTTCGAGGTACCGATTCAAGCGACGATCGGCCAGAAGGTCATCGCCCGCGAAACGGTCAAAGCGATGCGGAAGAACGTCCTCGCCAAATGTTACGGCGGCGACATCTCGCGGAAGCGGAAGCTGCTCGAGAAGCAGAAGGAAGGCAAGAAGCGGATGAAGCAGGTCGGCTCGGTCGAAGTGCCGCAGGAAGCGTTCATGGCGGTGCTGAAGATCGACGAATAGTCGTTAGTCGTTGCCCCGGCGCATGTTGGCCGGGGCGTCGTTTTTGGGCGGCGGGCGCGGCGCAGGCGAAATAATCCGGAGTTTCTCCGACTCAACGGCCGCGCGGGCGCCCTGCCAAGCATACCAATCGAAAGGCGGTGACGCAGCCTAATGAGACAGCGGACCGAAACGCCGGAAGCGGTGTATATTCATATCCCGTTTTGCACGAACAAATGCCACTACTGCGACTTCAACTCGTACGTGCTGAAAGGGCAGCCCGTGCACGAATATCTCGACGCGCTCGAGCGCGAGATGGAAGCGACGGCGAGCGCCGTCCCGCCCGGCGTCATCCGCACCGTGTTCGTCGGCGGCGGCACGCCGACGGTGCTGACGCCGGAGCAAATGGAGCGCTTCCTCGCCTCCGTTCGCGCCTATTTCCCGAACCTCGCGCCGGATTACGAGTTCACGATGGAGGCGAACCCGGGCACGACCGACGCCGAGAAGCTGCAGGCGATGCGAGAAGGCGGCGTGAACCGGCTGTCGTTCGGCGTCCAGTCGTTCGATTCGGGCCTGCTGCACGCGATCGGACGCATTCATTCCGTCGACGACGTGTACCGCAGCATCGACAACGCGCGCGCGGCGGGCTTCGCCAACGTGTCGATCGACCTCATCTTCGGCTTGCCGAACCAAACGTTGCAGCAGATGAGCGATACGCTCGACAAGGCGCTCGAGCTGAAGCTGCCGCACCATTCGATATACAGCCTGAAGGTCGAAGAGAACACGCTCTTCCACACGCTCTACGAGCGGGGCGAGCTGCCGCTGCCGAAGGAAGAAGACGAAGTCGCCATGTTCCACCTCATCATGGACCGGATGCGCTCGGCGGGGTACGAGCAGTACGAAATCAGCAATTTCGCGAAGCCGGGCTTCGAAAGCAAGCATAACACCGTGTATTGGCGCAATGAGAGCTACTACGGCTTGGGGGCCGGGGCGCACGGGTACGTGAAGGGTCGCCGCCACGTCAACGTCAAAGGCATTCAGCCGTACATCGACGCGACGAAAGCCGGACTCCCGGTCCTCGATCAGGAAGAAGTCGCCGAACGGGAAGCGATGGAGGACTTCATGATGGTCGGCTTAAGGCTCCTGAGGGGCGTCGACCGCGCCGACTTCGAAGCGCAGTTCGGGCGCGGACTCGACGAGACGTTCGGCAACACGATCGAACGGCTCGCGAAGCAAGGGCTGCTCGAAGCGACGCCTGTCGGATACCGCCTGACAAGGAACGGCATCCTGCTCGGGAACGAAGTGTTCGGCGCGTTCCTCGAGGCGCAGCCGGCGACGTAACCGCTGCAAAAAATTGTCATAAAAAAATAGTACAAGAAACCCAAACCTTTGATTCCCTTACAACGTATGTTACGTCGTAAGGGAATCATTTTTTTGCCGAAGTCGTATTGTACGGGTATTCATTTTGTTGTATATTTATTCAATCACAATTATCATCTTATAACGGAAGCGTGGGATGCGCCGTGATCCAAACCGCGGTATGCCGGAAAGCAACGATCGACGATGTCGACTATTTATATGAACTGATTCAAGGATACGCCGCCGGCGGCATCATGCTGCCCCGGTCGAAGGAGGCGCTGACGGAGCAAATTGACACGTTCGTCGTCGCCGAAGTCGACGGGCGCGTCGTCGGTTGCGGCGCGCTGCTGCGTCTCGGTGCGGATCTCGTGGAAATCCGTTCGCTCGGCCTCGATCCGGCGTACCAAGGTCAAGGTATCGGACGCAAAATCGTGGAGCTGCTCGAGCGGCAGGCCAGAGATATGGGCATTCCGAAGCTGATGGCGCTCACGTACGAGGTGGCGTTTTTCGAACGGAACGGCTTTACGGTCGTAAATAAAGAAATTTTCCCGGAAAAGGTTTGGCGGGATTGCATTCATTGCAAAAAGCAGCACAACTGCGATGAAATTGCAGTCCTGAAACGACTAGACTGACTTGACAACGACCCTCCGTATTCGGTATGTTTGGAGTAGCTTAGCACTCACTGCTTTGGAGTGCTAATCAGCCACTTGCCGAGGAGGGTTGCGTCTTGTTATCCGAACGTCAGAAGATGATTTTGGCGGCCATCGTCGACGATTACATTCGGTCCGCCGAGCCGGTCGGATCGCGAAGCATATCGAAGCGCGGTGACGTTGGATACAGCGCCGCGACCATCCGGAACGAGATGTCGGACTTGGAGGAGCTCGGCTTTCTCGAGCAGCCGCATACGTCCGCGGGACGCATTCCTTCGAACAAAGGGTACCGGTATTACGTGGACCATTTGTTAAGCCCAGGGACGCTCACGGCAACGGAGAAGGAATCAATCAAGTCGTTTTTCGAGAGCAAAATCCAAGAAGTCGAAAGCGTCGTGCAGCAGGCGGCATCGATTTTGTCGGGCCTGACGAATTATACGGCGATCGTGCTCGGACCGGAGACGTACAAGACGACGCTGGCGTCGCTGCAGCTCATCCCGCTGAACGAGCGGTCGGCCGTCGCGATCATCGTCACGAACACGGGCCACGTCGAGAACCGTACGGTTACGATCCCGGAAGGCGTTCCGATGAACGAGATCGAGAAATTCGTCAACCTGATGAACGCGAAGCTGAAGGGCGAGCCGCTGTACCGGCTCCGATCGAAGATGTATACCGAACTGGTCTCGGAGCTCAGCAAGCACGTTGCAGGCTACGAGGAACTGCTCTCCATGGTCGAATCGGTGCTGCAGAACGACGAGTCCGATCGCCTCTACTTGGGCGGCGCGACGAAGATGTTGACGCAGCCGGAGTTTAAGGACGTCGACAAGGTGAAGACGATCCTCGAGCTGTTCGACCAGACGCAGACGCTTCTTAGCATGTTCGCTTCGACGCCGGCGGGCATTCAGGTGCGCATCGGCGGCGAGAACAGTCTGGAAGCGATCAACAACTGCAGCGTCATTACGGCATCGTACGCGATTGACGGCCAGCCGGTCGGCACGATCGGCATTTTGGGTCCGACCCGGATGGATTATCGGAAGGTCATTGCCGTTCTCGATCTGTTTACGAAGGATATGACGAACAGTTTGTCGCGTTGGTTCCGATAAGCACCGCCGATGCAGGAGGCAATCGTCTCCTGCTTTTTGCCGCGCGCACGCGCGATGACTGCATGAAATTGCCAACGGACATAATAGCTTGAAGGAGGTGAGAGGCGCCATGAAACAAGAAATGGAGAAAGAGCGGGCGGAGAACGAAGCCGTCGAGAACACGGAAACGAATGCCGAGGCCAACGCCGAAGCGGAGACGACCGCCGAGCCGCCGGAGACGGCTGACGCCGAACTCGCCGAGGAAGCAGCGACGAACGCGGAAATGGAAGCCTTGAAGAAAACCGCGGAGGAGCATTACCAGCGTTACCTGCGCACGCAAGCCGACTTCGACAACTTCCGCCGCCGCGCGCGGGCCGAGAAGGAAGAATTCGCGAAGTACGCCTCGCAGAAGCTGATCGAGGGGCTGCTGCCGATCGTCGACAACTTCGACCGGGCGGTTGCGGCAAGCCGAGAACAGCGCGATTTCGAAGCGCTCGCGAAGGGCGTGGAGATGATTCAGCGCCAGCTCGGGCAGCTGCTGGAATCCGAGGGGCTGAAGCCGATCGAAGCGATCGGTCAGCCGTTCAATCCCGAACTGCATCAAGCGATCATGCAGGTTCCGGCCGAAGAAGGTACGGAGTCCGGCATCGTTGTCGAGGAGCTGCAGAAGGGATATATGCTGAAAGAGAAAGTCATCCGCCCGTCGATGGTCAAGGTGACGGAATAACGTCATCTGCGCGGGCAACACATAGAAGACAGTAGATCGACAGCCCAACCTAAGGAGGAAGTTCAGGCTATGAGTAAAGTTATCGGTATCGACCTTGGAACGACGAACTCCTGCGTCGCGGTGATGGAAGGCGGCGAAGCGGTCGTCATCCCGAACCGAGAAGGCAACCGGACGACGCCGTCCGTCGTAGGCTTTAAGAAAGACGGCGAGCGCATCGTGGGCGAAACCGCGAAGCGCCAATCGATCACGAACCCGGACCGGACGGTCATTTCGATCAAGCGTCATATGGGCACGAACCATAAGACGGTCATCGACGACAAAGAGTACACGCCGCAGGAAATTTCGGCGATGATTCTCCAGAAGCTGAAGGCGGACGCGGAAGAGTATTTGGGCGCGCCGGTGACGCAGGCGGTCATCACGGTTCCGGCGTACTTCAACGACTCGCAGCGTCAAGCGACGAAGGACGCAGGCAAAATCGCCGGCCTCGAAGTGCTTCGCATCGTCAACGAGCCGACGGCGGCGGCGCTTGCGTACGGCCTCGAGAAAGGCGAAGACCAGACGATTCTCGTATTCGACCTCGGCGGCGGCACGTTCGACGTGTCGATTCTCGAGCTCGGCGACGGCATTTTCGAAGTGAAAGCGACGAGCGGCGACAACCACCTCGGCGGCGACGACTTCGACGAAGTCATTATCAACCACCTCGTATCCGAATTTAAGAAAGAGCAAGGCGTCGACTTGTCCAAGGACAAAGCGGCGGTGCAGCGTCTGAAGGACGCGGCGGAGAAAGCGAAGAAGGAGCTCTCCACGGTGCTCACGACGACGATTTCGCTGCCGTTCATCACGGTCGTCGACGGCGTGCCGCAGCATCTCGAGATGAACCTGACGCGCGCGAAGTTCGAGGAGCTGTCCGCAGACCTCGTCGAGCGCACGATGGGACCGACGCGCCGCGCGCTTCAAGACGCGGGCCTGACGCCGGACAAAATCGACAAAGTCGTTCTCGTCGGCGGTTCGACGCGCATCCCGGCCGTCCAAGAAGCGGTGAAAAAGCTGATCGGCAAAGAAGCGTACAAAGGCGTCAACCCGGATGAAGTCGTCGCGCTCGGCGCTGCGATTCAAGCGGGCGTCCTGACGGGCGACGTGAAAGACGTCGTATTGCTCGACGTTACGCCGCTGTCCCTCGGCATCGAAACGGCGGGCGGCGTATTCACGAAGATGATCGACCGGAATACGACGATCCCGACGAGCAAATCGCAGGTGTTCTCGACGTACGCGGACAACCAGACGTCCGTCGAAATTCACGTGCTGCAGGGCGAGCGCGCCATGGCTGCCGACAACAAGACGCTCGGCCGCTTCATGCTGAGCGACATTCCGCCGGCGCCGCGCGGCGTGCCGCAAATCGAGGTCACGTTCGATATCGACGCCAACGGCATCGTGAACGTCAGCGCTCTCGACAAGGGCACGGGCAAATCGCAAAAAATTACGATCACGTCCTCGAGCGGTTTGTCGGACGAAGAGGTCGAGCGGATGGTGAAGGACGCCGAGCGCAACGCGGAGGAAGACCGCAAGCGCAAGGAGCTCGTCGAACTCCGCAACAACGCCGATCAGCTCGTGTACGCCGTCGAGAAGACGCTCAAGGATCTCGGCGACAAAGTCGACGCCGGCGAGAAGCAGAAGGCGGAAGACGCGAAGGAAGCGCTCAAGAAGGCGCTCGAAGGCGGCAACGCCGATGATATCAAGGCGAAGTCCGAGGAATTGTCGAATGTCATTCAGCAGCTTTCCGTGAAGCTCTACGAGCAAGCGCAGCAAGGCGCGGGTGCGGACGCATCGGCGGGCGCGGGCGCGGCGGAAGGCGCGGCGAAGAAAGACAACGTCGTGGACGCCGACTACGAAGTCGTCGACGACAAAGATAAATAATTCGGCTTTGATGCGAGAGGTGGGAGCCCAAGCGCGCTTGGGCTTCGATTTCTTTGCGGGCAGGGGGTGAACGCGTGGCGAAACGCGACTTTTACGAGGTGCTCGGGGTCAGCAAAGGGGCATCCGCGGACGAAATCAAGAAGGCCTACCGCAAGCTTGCGCGGGAATACCATCCTGACGTGAACAAAGCGGCGGACGCGGCCGAAAAGTTTAAAGAAGTGAAGGAAGCATATGACGTGCTGTCCGACGATGCCAAGCGCGCGAACTACGACCGTTACGGCCACGCCGACCCGAATCAGGGTTTCGGCGGCTTCGGCGGGGGAGGCGCGGATTTCGGCGGCGGCATCAACGATATTTTCGACATGTTCTTCGGCGGCGGCGGCCGGCGCAATCCGAACGCACCGCAGCGAGGCGCGGACCTGGAATACCAAATGCAAATCGAGTTCAAGGAAGCCGTCTTCGGCAAGGAGACGGACGTTACGATTCCGCGAACGGAAACTTGCGACGTCTGCGAAGGATCCGGGGCGAAGCCTGGAACGAAACCGGAGACGTGTTCGGTATGCCGCGGTTCGGGTCAGCAGGAAGTCGTGCAAAATACGCCGTTCGGCCGCATCGTGAACCGGCGCGCCTGCGGCAACTGCAGCGGCACCGGCAAAATCATCAAAGACCGTTGCAACAATTGCTGGGGCTCCGGCAAGGTCAAGAAGCAGCGCAAAATTCATATCCGCATTCCGGCGGGCGTGGACGACGGCGCGCAGCTTCGCGTGTCCGGAGAAGGGGAAGCCGGCGTGCGCGGCGGCCCTCCGGGGGATTTGTACATTTCCATCCGGGTGAAGCCGCATGAGTTTTTCGAGCGCGAAGGCGACGACATTTACTGCGAGGTGCCGCTCACGTTCGCGCAGGCGGCGCTCGGCGACGAGATCGAGGTGCCGACGCTCACGGAACGCGTAAAGCTGAAGATTCCGGCGGGCACTCAGACGGATACGTATTTCCGCCTGAAGGGCAAGGGCGTCCCGCGCCTCCGCGGCAGCGGGCAAGGCGACCAGCATGTGAAGGTCGTCGTCGTGACGCCGACGAATTTGTCGGAAGAGCAAAAATCGCTGCTGCGCGAATTCGCGGGATTGTCCGGAGAACGGACGCATGAAAATAACGGGTTCTTCGAACGGATGCGCAAAGCGTTCAAGGGCGATTAGGGAGAGAAGGCGACTTCTCTCTCTTTTTTTTGCGCACATATTCGCCGGTAAGTCGGGGAACCTATTCGAAGGTGCACCCGCGATAAGGATGGAGGCGGCACGATGGATACGACGAAGCAAACAGATCAGCCGGGCATGAGCGCTGCGACGCAGTCGCAGCTGCTTGCGGACGAGGAAGACGCGACGCAGGCGAATCTGGCGATGGAGCGCCGGTTTTACGGCCGAACGGAGGTCGAGGACGCGGTCGGCGCGCTGGATGCGGCCGACGCGGTCCGGAACGAAAGCTGACCGGACTCCGCTTTTCTCATGGGATCGGGGCCGGTTGGGCAAGCTAACGTCAATCTCGATGCATTGCGGGGTGAATACAGTGGACAACGCGAAGCAGGAGAAGCAGCTGCCGATCGGCAAAAACGAGGACGTCGAATTTTCCCGCGAGCTTGCGGACGAAGACGATCTGGAGGCGCTCGAACGGATGGAAGCTGCCGACCGCCGCCAGCAATAAAAGGAGTGGTTGTGGCATGGCGAAGCATCTGCAAGCGTACTTCGATAGCGAGAACGACGCCGACGCGGCGGTTACCGATTTGCGCGCGTTAGGGGCGAAGGAAGCGACCTCGGATCGAACGATGGGCGTTCAGACGAGGTTCGCCGACATCGACCAAACGCCGTTCATCCCTCTGTATCAAGGCTCTATGCTGTCCGGCGTTTCGTCGGCGATGCCGGGCTATCCGCCGCTGGCCGCCGTCGCTGTCGCGTCGATGGACGGTTTGCCGGAGGACGGCGAGCGCCGCGAAGAGGGGCGGCCGGTCGTGTCGGCCGTCGTCGACGAGCGCGATTACGACAAAGCCGTCGAAATCGTGAAGCGCCGCGGGGGCCGCTTCGAGTAAAGGAGGGTGGGCGAACGTGGAGAAAAACATTTTAGCGTATTTCAAATCGCCGGAAGATGCGCAGGGCGCCGCGCAGAAACTGCATGCGCTTCGCGCCGTCGACGTCAGCGTCGATCGGTTTTCGAAATACCCGGGAGACGGGATGCAGCACCGCGAAAATCCCGCGACGGGCGATTTCGGCAGTTTGGCTGCGCTGTCGCTCGACGCCGATGTGTCGGGCAACAACCCTGGCATTCTCATGGCCGCGGGGACCGACGCCAGCGGCATGAGCGACGGCGGGCAAGGCGGCCCGACGGGCCGGGACGTGCTTCTGACGGCCGTCGTCGACGAGAGCGTTCACCATCAGGCGCTGAAGGTCGTCGAAGAAGCCGGAGGCGTTTGGTAATAGGGTATTGGTTGACTGGCGATGAACGGCGCAGGGAGCAAACTCCCCTGCGCTTTTTCCGTATCCTCCGAAAGGTTCTTGATAGAAATAAATTATCGGGTCGAGCAATGGAACTTTATTACATTTTTGCATGTCAACGGTGAAACTTTTTCCCCCAACCCGCGTCTATTTGTGAGCGAGAGACTAAAGGGGAGTGGGTAACTACTTATGAGGAAACGTTTGTTGCACCTTGGATTGGCCTTATTGATGACATTAACATTGGGCTCATTCGGAAGCTTCGCCGCCGCGGCGCCGTCCACGGCGATGAAAGTTTGGCTGTATGTCGACAAGAACGAAGCGTTCGTCAACGGATCCTCGACGATACTGACGTCGCCAGCTTCGGTATACAACGGCAAAATGTATGTACCCGTGAAGTTTTTGGGCGATACGTTCGGCTTTCCGGTCGTATACGATCCCGTAACGAACACGATCGCCATGACGGCCGGCAAAACGGAAGTGTGGATTGATTTAACGCTTCGCACAACGCTGGTCGACGGATTGCCCGGCACGTTCGCTCCGACGTTCGCGATCAGCCCTGACGGCAAACTGATGGCTCAGCTGACTTGGATGATGGATCGCATCGGGGCGAAATACGAATACGATGCTGTCCTGAATCGCGTCGAGGTCGTCTACGCACCGTTCAGCGCAGAGCTGCCGTCCGGCGACGGGTCGAAGCCGATCGCGAAATTTACGTTCGGGAAGCCTAGCTACAAAATGGGCGAAAAGGTGCAGTACATCGATTTGAGCTACGACGTCGAAGGCGACGGCATCCAATACGTGTCCTGGAAAAACCGCGAAGAAGCGTTCTTCAAGCCGGGAGATCACCAGGTTTCGCTCCAAGTGACCGACAGCAAAGGGAACGTGAGCGATTGGTTTACGAAAACGATCACGATCGAAAACGACACGATGTATTCGCCGGCCGAGTTCCAGATGCATCACGCGAAAACGCAGTCGTTCGTCAAAATGAACTCGACCGAGCTGAACCAGTATATTCGGAGCGCCGCGCCGCTGTCGATGGCGGTCATTCGCGACGATTCGCGGAAGCTGCTCGTCAGCGACAGTCCCGAAAACATAACCGAGTACGGGGTGCTGTACCGCGACGCCGTCGAAGGGAAGGCGCGCCTATACGCAAATCATATCAATATGATGGATGCCGACGTGCAGTTCGCCATCATCGCGACGAACCACGGCCGGAATCCGGTCGCGATCAAGACGGAGCGGCAGGGCGAAGTGTATCCGTCCGTTTTCGTAAATTTGATCGGCTATCAGGCATCCGTGGATTTCCTTGTCGGGGACGTAAATAAACCGGAACTAACCGTTCAGCCCGGTGAATCGAAAGCGTATGTGTACCTGCCGAAATTGAAGAAAGGCCAGGGCATCAACCTCGTGTACGACGTGGAGACGAACAACGACGTGACGTTCACCTTCGCCGCAATGCTCCCGAACGACCCGATGGAAGCCGCGCTTACATACCCGGAGTTGGCGTACAACGGTCACGTACGCGGCACGTTCCCGGTATCCGAGGTTCGCATGGAAACGGACGCTTCCCGCGTCAACGGCGCGGCGAAGTTTACGATCGGCGACGACGCGGAGGACGTATTCGTTGAAGGGTACGACGTATTCCGCCGTCAAATCGTCGAAAATAAGGGCAATTACGGCGTAATGTATCATGTCCGAATCAACAATCCGGGTAAAGCGGCGCTCGTAATGCTCGCTCGCGGGGGCGTCTTCAAAGGAGCGCTCAAAATTAACGGAGAAATGATCTTGGCGCCCGCCTCCGGCGTCATCACGGCGCTTGACGGCGTGTTCATGCTGCACCGCACGACCGGAACGGAGCGTTATATCGACATCGAGCTTACGCCGCCGGCCGGCTCGAATTTACCGATCGACATCGTTTTGTATCCATTGGATTAAGCGAAACAAGAGGCCGGGGCTTGCCCCGGCCAAATTTTTTTCGGCTGTAAAAAAATACAAGTTGCAATCCGAGGCAAAAGTCGTTATATTATATTCTTGTCGCCGCAAGTTAAGCGACGACGGAAAAACGGTTCGAAGCAGCGGTAATAAATTACCACTTGCAAAGACCTAAGCGAATATGATATATTCAAATTCCGGTCGCGAAAAGCGAATCGGACAAGCAAGAAGGCAACACAAGCTTGCTCCTTGAAAACTGAACAACGAGCGCATACGCGCTGTGAGCAATCACAGCAAAGTTTTAAAGCTAGCTTAGCAATGAGCATAGACGAACTACCCTTTTTGGAGAGTTTGATCCTGGCTCAGGACGAACGCTGGCG